>CAZWCS010000037.1:0-34206 GCA_964632805.1 uncultured Desulfobacterales bacterium | reverse complement strand
AGGACAAAAAAGGTATGGCGGGGCATTTTTTCTTGACCGCTGTCAACCATATCAGTTTTTGGGAAAGCAGGTTTGCTTCAATCAGCTTCATCATATCGCCAAAGTCTTTTTTGTCCCTTCCAAAAAGATAGCCGATGGCCAGGACGCCGCCGGAAAGCGCGCCGCAGTGACCGTTCCCGGTCAGGCCGATGCCGTCGGCAAGGCCGGTGGCGGCCTTGAAAACATCATCATTGTCAATTCCCAGTGCATCAAAAATGCCCGCCAAAGTGCACTGGGGGCACCCGCCGCTTTTCATTTCATACTGTTTGGCCAAGTTAAAGGCGGTATCCAGGATGTCATCTTTTGTTTTTTCCATCATCACCCCCGGGTGTATTAATTGGCAAGCCCTTCTATCATCGCGGATTCAGTTTGAGGCGTTTCTGCCGCGGTCGACTGGTGCCCGGTAAGCCGGTCGGACGGATGGCAATTCGATATCTGCTCAGTCCATGTCTTCGTAAAGTCGGCGTCTTTCCGGAGGCATGTCGGCGACAAATCGTTCAGCCGCTTCCGGTGACATGGCTTCCAGGTGGCCATCCGCATGCTGCACCACCACCCCGCTTTCTTTCAACAGGCGGTAACGCTCTTTGCGAACTTTTTTGTCGGGATGGCAGATGATCTGGCAGTTGCCGCAGGTCTGATGCAGTTTTACCGGCATCAGGCTGTGAGCATAGCCGCCCGGCATTTCCGGCCGGTTCATATAGGGGCCGATATGATTGGGCAGCGCTTCGATAAATCCTTGATCATCCTCTGGAATCGGAAACCGGCCGGGCGACCAGGTCGACCACTTACCGCTGGGGTGAAGGCCGGTGAACCCTCCGCAGACATAGTTGCAGCGCATATAGGAGCGTCGTTTGGGATATTCGAAGGGGATTCCACCCAAAGTAATGGTGACCTCCTCTTCAGGGTCCACCAAACCCGAGGCACAGGCGGCCATACAGAGCTTACAGTTTTCGCAGTAGTTGTCTTCCGGCGGCAGCGGGTCGGTCGGCTGTAGTTCCGCGGCCGTGATCACGCAGCCCAGAATCACCGCCGCCCCGTAGTCCGGGGTCAGCAGGTTCCCGGAAAATCCCAGATGTCCGATTCCGGACCGTCCCGCCAGGTAGCGCAGGCAGACTTCCGGATGCAAGTCCAGCACCCCGCCGGGGGTGTCGCTGCGGTAGGCGTCATTGGGCACATGCGGCACGGCCGCGTATCCCCGCTGCCGGATCCCGTTGGCCATCCACAGGGACAGCCCGCCGGCCAGGATATTGGTTCGGTAGCTGTCGATTTCGTGGGAGCGACGGTCTTCTTTTTTTAAAAATCCGGGAATCAGGCGCTGATCCAGGGGCAGGGCAAAGACCACCGCGGATTTTGCTTCCGGCAGCATATAGGTGAGGTCCGCAGAAGGTGGGCCGCCGGCCAGGGTTTCGGTGGTAGCGATGCCCACATGGGTGGCCCCGACGGATTTGAGATTGTCGATGGCAAATCGGGTCAGATCATCCATTTTTCACCTCATGTTTTATTTAATGATTTATTATCTGTTTCCAGAAAAATGAGTTATTCGAATTATTTTTTCTTCTCATCGACGACCTTCTGTAAATATGCAAACCCCGGGGTGATGTTTTCAGTCAGGTTGGTCGGGATCATGGTTTTAAACGGCATGCCGATGTTCATGGGCCCGCCGGTCTTGAACAGGTCTTCCAGCACCGTGGGAAATCGAGACGCCGGGATGCCGATGCCGATTTCGTCTGCGGCAATACCGGCAAAGGCCCGGTCTCCCATGCCGGGGAGGACGATCTGGGGCTGTCCGGTCAGAAACGGCAGCAGGCCGCCCATCATGCAGGATTCGCCGAACCCTTCAAACACGGACATGATCGGCGCTTTGTAATCATAGCAGAGGGCCTGAATGATATGGGTGATGTGAATTCCGTTGCCGAATACCAGAATTGTATCCGGTTCCATAAGGGTCTGGTGCAGGGGCGACGCGACTACCCCTATTCGTTCTTTGGCTTTGGCCAGCCTGGCCTCACCGTCAGGGCCGCTGAAAATCATATTATAACTGTTGATGCGGTTGGTTTCCGCTTCGCGGTCCTTATGCCAGCCCTGGTTGACCTGGCTTTCAATGAATTCTTCATCGGTCACATCCACCCACTTGTGGCAGGCCGATCCGGGCACGCAGAAATTGTCTTCGGCGGTTAAGGCCACATGCGCCCCCCAGGAGCGGGCATAGGTGAAGGTCTGGCAGATGCACATCTTCTGGCCCATGGCCGAGGGTTTCATAGCTTGTTCGGGAATTTCCTCTTCGTTTTTAATGTAAGTGATAGCCACGGGATAGGTCGGCAGGTGCAGTTGGTCGTAAAGTTCTTTGCCCATCTGTTGAAATTCTTTTTGGTTCATGGCGTTTTCCTCGTGTGGTTTTTGGTTCATGGCGTTCTTCTTTTGTGGATATAAAAAAATCATTGACTTTACACGATCGTGTAAATAGAATCAGCCATATGGAAGTCAATGTCAAGAAAAATTTACACGATTGTCTAATTTTTTTGGCCGCAATTCTATCGCGGGTAGGGATGATGGAAAGTGAATTTCCCAATTTTTATAATATGAGGAGGACGGCATGAAAAGCCACAATCAGGTCAGTGCTTTTTGCGATGATATTATTTCCAATATGGATGCCGTCGAAATTGCGGGCCACATTGCCGCCGGAGAAATAAAAGCCTCAGAAGCGGTTGAGGCCGCAATTTCGCGGGCAAAAAAAGTGAACCCTGAACTGAACGCGATTGTGACGGAAACATTTGAAGACGCCCTTGAAAAAGCGCAAACGCCCCTGAACGATTTTTTTTGTGGCGTTCCCTCTTTTATTAAAGATAATGATGAAGTAAAAGGAGTTCCTACTTTGCAGGGTTCCCGGGCGGTCGCAAAAAACCCTTCGCCGGAATCCAGTGCATTTGTGCAGCAGTTTCTTTCGACCGGGTTAATTTGTCTGGGTAAAACGTCAATGCCGGAATTCGGGTTAACGGCCACGACCGAACCGCTGGCCTTCGGCCCCGCACGCAATCCCTGGAATCCGGATTTTTCCACGGGTGGTTCCTCCGGCGGGAGTGCCGCCCTGGTGGCGTCAGGCGTTGTGCCGATTGCCCATGGTAATGACGGCGGCGGTTCCATCCGGATCCCCGCGTCCTGCTGCGGGCTTGTGGGTTTAAAACCGAGCCGGGACCGGTTGATAAACATGGCGGCCGGAAAATACCTGCCGGTTAATATTCTGCACGAGGGCGTTCTTACCCGCACGGTGCGGGACACCGCCCATTTTTTTCACGCGGCCGAGCATTTCTACAAAAACCCGAAGCTCCCTGAAATCGGCCTGGTTGCGCACCCCGGCAAGCAACGCCTTAAAATCGGCCTTTACACAGATTCACCATATACCGAATCCGGTGACCAGGATATTGCGGAAGCGGTTTACAGCGTGGGAAAGGACTGTGAGAACCTGGGGCATAAAGTGGAAGAAATATCTTCTCCGGTAACAAAACAGATGGGTGATGATTTTATTGTGTACTGGGGGATGCTGGCCTTCTCCATTAAACATTTCGGCGGGCTGTTTTTCGGGAAAGGGTTTGACAAAACCAAGGTTGAACCCCTTACCACCGGTTTGAGCCGCTATTTTCTGAAAAAATCATACAAAGTCCCGTTTTTGCCGCTTCGCCTGAGGCAGTTTTCCCGGCTTTATAAAAATATTTTAAAAGAATATGATGTGCTTCTGTCACCCGCCCTGGGGCATGCGCCTCCGGAAATTGGGTATATGGGGCCGGAGTTGCCTTTTGAAACCGCTCTGGAACGGCTTGAAAAATTTGTGCCGTTTACGCCCCCGCAGAATGTGACCGGAACCCCGGCCATATCGTTGCCGTCCGGACAGCAAACGGCAAACGGGCTGCCGGTGGCCGTACAATTTGCCACCGCGCTCGGCCGGGATAAAACCCTGCTGGAACTGGCTTTTGAAATCGAAGAAGCAAGACCCTGGCCGTTTATCGGGTAGGAATCCGCAATGAGAACCAAACAGAAAACCGCCCCGAAAAAGCGGCCCGGAAAAACCATTGCCGGCGGCCGGGGAACCAGCACCCGCCGGATGATCCTTGACGCCGCCGCCAAAGTGTTTGCCGGGCATCCCTATAATGCCGCCAGTATTCGTATGATCGCCGCCCGGGGGGATTTTTATCACGGCCTTATCCGTTACCATTTCCCCAGCAAAGCGGCAATATTTGAAGCCGTGGTGGAAACGGCCTGCCGCCTGCTGTACGAGGGCAACCGCCAATGGCTGGCGGAAATTTCCGGGCTTCCCCCGGAAGAGGGATTTTCCCTGTATCTGGACCGCTTTATCGCCTTTTACCGCCGCCGACCCGAAGTGCTTTCGATTATTCTGCAGAACCTTTCGCATGAAGACCTGCTGACGCTGCCGGGATATCGCCATCTGGATGCCATGCTGACCGACACGCGCCGGGACTTTGAAAACACCTTTCCGGGACTGTTTTCCGGCCCGGATGCAGGCCGGTATCTGAGCAGTTTGAATGCCCTGATCCTGCATTACCTGGGGGCCGGTACCCTGGAAGCCCAACGGCTGGGATTTTCACCGCGCAGCGAAGCCTACCTGCAATGGGTCAAGGAAACCCTGTTGTTTGTGTTTCTGCCGGTATTGAAGAAAGCCGCCGGAGAAGCCACTGTAACGGAAAATTCCGGAGGGGAGAATCAGTAATATACTGCCCGGCTTTGGCCGTTGAAATGTTCGATGATGGGGGAGGGGAGAAAGGAAGGCCGTCCGTATGTTTGCCCTGTTTGCCATTATCCTGATTACCGTCTGTACCCTGGGACATGTTTATGTTTTCCGGCGGATCGCCGGTGTCTCGGTGGTGCGCCGCCGGTTTTCCCGCTTTCGATTGATTCTGGCCGGTGTGCTGGTATGGATCGGGTTTGTCCTGGGGGTCACCCTCGGGCATGACAGTACCGGCTGGCAGGCCACCCTTCTGGAAACGGTCAGCATGAGCTGGCTGGGCATTCTGTTTCTGCTGTTTGTCTGTTTTTTCGCGGTGGATTTGGTGACGGGTTTCGGCCGCTGGGGTGGCCGGCTGGTGCCGTGGCTGCGAAGCGGGGCCCTGGCCATGGGATGTCTGCTGGCGATGATCGCCTTTGTCCAGGGCTGGCGGGCGCCCGTCATCACCGACTACCGGATCCGGATGAAAAATTTGTCGCCGGAGCTGGACGGAACCGTGGTGGTGGCCTTGTCCGATACCCATCTGGGGGCCCAACTGGGGCCGCGCTGGCTGGCTGCCCGGGTGGAGCAGGTCCGGAAGCAGTCCCCCGACCTGATCGTCCTGCTGGGTGATATTTATGAGGGCCACGGCTGCCGCCCGGAAATCCTGCTTCCGGTGCTGCGTCGCCTGCAGGCCCCGCTGGGCGTCTGGGGTGTGCTGGGCAATCACGAGTTTTACGGCGGGGAGCGCCGCAGCCAGGACCTGCTGGAGAAGGCCGGGATTCAAGTTTTGCGCAATCGCTGCGGGGAGCTTCAAAACGGCCTGGTGCTGGCCGGGGTGGACGATCTTCGTGCCTCCGGAGCGCTACGGAACAATCCGGACCTGGTGATGCGAACTCTCAAAGACTGTCCTTCCGGCGCGGCCATCCTGCTTTCCCATACCCCGGAGAAAATCAACGCCGCCGCCGAAGCCGGGGCGGATCTCATGCTTTGCGGCCATACTCACGGCGGACAGATCTGGCCTTTCGGCTGGCTGGTGCGTCAGTTTTATCCCTTCCTGGAAGGACGGCATACGGTCGCAGAAATGCCGGTGATTGTCTGCCGGGGAACCGGCAGTTGGGGGCCGCGGATGCGGCTGTGGAAACGGGGGGAAATCCTCCGCCTGACCCTGCGCAGTACGGCATCGGATAAATAATTTATTTTTTCTTCAGCTGTTCCAGCAGTTCCTTGACCCGCTTCCGGTTTTCCGGAGCGCCCAGGTAATCCCGGAAAAGCCATTCCTGGGTTTTCATGGCGCTTTCCAGGTCCTGGTTCAACAGACGCTGGCCCAGTTGTTTGGTTTCCCGCAGGCAGAGGCGGTCATAGGTGGCCATGGTCCGGGCCAGGGGCAGGACGCTTTCCAGCAGCTTGCCCGCGGGGAACACCCGGCTGACATAGCCCATTTGTTCGGCTTCGGCGGCATCGTAAATGCGGCCGGACAGGGCCACCTCCAGAGCGCGTCCCAGGCCGATAATCCGCCAGAGGGGATCCAGAACGGGCGTCAGCGCCAGGGCAATCTCCCGCTGCCCGAATTTGGCCCGTTCCGAAGCGTAGCGGATGTCACACATCATGGTCAGGTCAAAGCCGCCGGCAATGGCCGGCCCGCCGACAGCGGCAATTACCGGTTGCGGGCAGTAGAGAATGGCTTTGTAAGCCCGGTGAAAGAGGGAGATAAATTCCGCATTGCCGTCTTTTTCCACGGTCTGTAGAAAATCCAGATCAAATCCCGCGGAAAACAGTTTTTCTCCGCCGGTGAAAATCACCACCCGGATATCTTCCCGGCCGGGGATCTCTGTAAATACGGTTTCGATCTCGCTCAGAACCTCCGGGGAGAGGGCGTTGCGTTTTTCCGGGCGTGTGATCCGGACGATGCCCACGGCATCCGCTACATTCAGTGTGATATATCGGGTTGTCATCGGTTTCTCCTTTGGGTTGTATCAAAAACGGGAAGAACCGGCTGCAACATCGGCCTTTTACCCGTGAGCTGGCGATACTGCTCGTTACCTGCCTTATTTTGCAAGTGTAGAATTTTTTCCGGCGTTGATCAAGAATAAATCAGAGACAGTGTGCACCTGCTTCCTTTTTTGCGCAGAAACGTCAACAAAGGGTTATTCCGACAATTATTGCCATTTCCGCCCAAACCGGTTATATTTAATATTATGTTGTATGAAACTTGGATTGTCATTGATAAAGTATGAATTTTTGTATGGAGCGATTGGCGGTCAGTTTTCGGGTATTCATTTGAAATTGGGTTTTGTTTCATATTTTACGAATTTGGAACAGCTGATAGCTGACGGTTTTTTTCTGTAATATTCAATCCGGGATGGAAATGATCGATTTTTTTTATTGAAAAGAGGATATGATGCGGGAGGATATTCAGGATTTGATCCGAAGCCGTCGGCACTGTGTTCTGGCCACGGTGGCGGATAACCAGCCCTATTGTTCCCTTATGGCTTATACCGCCAGTGACGACTGTACCCGGATTTTCATGGCCACCTATCGCAACACGCGAAAATTTCAAAATCTTCTGCAAACCCCCCGGGTCAGCCTGCTGATCGACTCCCGGGACGGGGACAATCCCCAAGCGCTGACAGTGCAGGGCGAGTTTGCGGAAGTCGTCGATGATCGGGAAAGACAGTTTGTTTACGATCATCTGCTGGCCGACCATCCCGATCTGCAATCCTTTCTGGATTATCCCGATATTGCCTTTATCCGGGTCCGAATATCTGCGCTTGTCTTTTTAAACGGCCTTACGGATGCCCACTACGAAGTGGTGGAGACATAAACGTTTTATTAGAGGCTGTTTTCCCGGTTGGAATGGAGCGTGGTTCCAGTGTGGGTGATAGGCAATCATTGATTTATCGAAATAAAGGCCTGGTTAAATTTGTGGCGACTATCAACAAGAATGCGAATTGTTGAAAATAAATGCCGTACGTTCAGGGTTGGCTGGTTCGTATTGTATATCGCTGGCATCGGGGTGATCGCAAGCGCTGTTTATCAACTGACCAACCGGGAAGCGATTCTTTTACATAAAGCCGATACATTTTACCAATCCCATCATTACCGGAAAGCGGCTCGCCTTTATGAAACTTTGCGAACCATCGAAAATCCGTTGATATTGAAACGACTCGGTCAGTGTTATTTTGTGCTTGGAAAATCGCAGAAAGCTCTGCAAGCGCATGAAAGATTTGTGATGACCGATGCACCGACGATAGCCGATATTCGTCATCTTGTCGGATTATACAAGCGTAACCGTCAATGGGAAAAGGCTCTGGCGATATACAGACAGCAGTTGCAGACGTATCCGGAAAACCGGCCATTACGTTTTGAATATGCGCAAACCCTGGCAGATGCCGGTAAAGTCCAACAGGCAATAGTGGTCTATCAAGCAATTCTGGGAGAAAAATTATGAAATATCTCAAATGGTGTATTTTTTCCGCACTGACGGGGATCTGGATGGGAATTGCGGTTGCAGCTTCCCAGGCCGCACCGCCAACTGAAAAACCCGCCGAGCCTGTTCAGGGCCGGGAACAGGCGCAGGAAACCAGCATCTGGTCGGAGATATTGAAAGATAAACAGCCGCTGGTCGATCGTTCAGCGGTTATTCCGGACTGGCAGGCCCGGCTGGAACTGGCCAGGTTATTGAGCTATCAGAAAAAATATGAGGAGGCGCTACGCCACTATGAAAGAGTCCTGGAAGACAAGCCGGGACTGCTTGCAGCCAAAGTGGAAAAAGCCCTGGTTTTTCATTATATGGGCAAAAGCGATGAGGCCGTGCAAACCATTGATAAACTTGCCGTAAATCAACTGGATGAACGATCCCTGAAGAAGATGGCGGAAATTTATATGGCGGCCGGCCGATATGAAACCGCCGCCGGCTTGTACCAAACGTATCTGAAGGCCCATCCGGGTGACATGACGGTGCGTTTCCAATTGGCCCGGTTGCTCAGTTGGAACCGGCAATACGAGAAGTCTCTGGCTCAATACGAGACCATTTTACGCCGGCATCCCGATGATATTCAGGTGCGCCGGCACTATGCGCTGGTGCTTATCTGGGCCGGCCGTCATGCAGAAGCGGCCCGGCATCTGGAAAAAACCCTGCCCGGTGATTAAACCGGGCCGCATCCGTTGGACAACGTTCAGTCTGAGAAAAAAAATGATTCTCTGGCAAACCAAACGCATTGTATTTCTGTCGGCCGCTGCCTGTCTATTTTGGGGGATGACCGGTTTTTCCGGCCATATTGTCCATTCTGTCGGTGCGGCCGAATACCCGTCGGTGGTTCCCCCGCAAGAACATATCAGCGATTTTGATGCCCGCTGGGCCATGGCCCGGGCGCTTTCTTATTCGCAGCAGACGTTGAAGGCGGCTCTTGATCAGTACCGAAAGTTAATACGGGTAAATCCACAGATGAGGGAAGTGCAACTGGAAGCCATAACCGTGCATATTCGTGCGGGAGACCGCCGCACGGCGGCAGCAAAACTGGAGGCTTTTCAGGACAGTCGTCTCACCCCGCCGGACCGCTTTCAAATTGCCCGGCTTTACCAGGAGCTGGGGCATTTTCGGGCCGCAAGGAATGTTTTGCCGGACTTGTCGCAAGCGCTTGGAGGTGGCCAGGCGCTGATACAGGCGGCGGATCTCATGCAGGGATGGGGCGCTTTTTATCAGGCCGAAGCGCTTTATCGCCGTTACTTGACAAGTGCCTCCAGCGACGCAGCCGTGTATTACAAGCTGGCCCGACTGCTGGTGAGTACGGACCGGTACGAGGAAGCCGAAAGCCTTTATTGCCGTTTATTGAATGATCACACCCGTCCCCGTGAAGCATTGTCCGGACTGATTGCGTTGAAGATAAAACAGCGGAAATTTGATCCGGCGCTGACCTATTGTGATCAACTTCTGGAACTTTCCCCGGATTCTGCACAAGCTCTTTTTTTGAAAGCACAAGTTTTGGCAGAACGCCGGCAATTTGAGGAGGCGCTTGTGATTTACCGGTCTCTGGTTGCCAGTAGCCTGCCCGGTGAACAGGTGCGGGCCCTCTTGGAATGCGGGCGGGTTTATCTACAACAGGATGCTGTGGATAAAGCACAAGCCGTTTTTCGGCAGGCGGTGACCCTGGCGCCGGAAAATATTGCCGCCCGGTTTTGGGCAGCCGGACAGGAAACGGTCGGCACCCGGTCGTTTTGTGATGATGTTATCCGGCAGGAGAAAAACAATCCGGAACGGTTGGTCAAGTGGGGACGGCTGTATAATCAGGAGCAACATTATCATACGGCCGAGCGCTGTTTTCGGGCTGTTCTGCAAACCGATCCCGGTCATTTTCCCGGCCGTTTGCAGCTGGCGGAGACCCTGGCCTATCAGAAGCAATACCGGAAGGCTTTTCAGCAACTGGATGAACTGGCCCGGGATTTTCCGGAAAATTACAAACTGATGATTACGCGGGCCCGGATTTTGTCCTGGGGCCGTGATTACGCAGAAGCCCGTTCGGTTTATACCCGGCTCCACGAGAACAATCCGCGGGATCCGGTTCCGGTCAAGGAGATGGCCCGGACGGCGGTTTGGGCCAAAAATATGGACCAGGCCCGGGACGATTATACCCGGCTGTTGACACCGGCGGTGGACAAGCAGCTTTTAACGCTCCTGGAACCGCTGGTGTCCGCATCGGACAAAACCGGCTTTCTGCAAGCGGTTGTTGATCGTCTCCGGGATCAAGTGGATACGGGCTCCATCTGGGAGGGTTTCGCCGACTTCCAGCAGACCATGCCTGACCTCCTTCGCTCATCACTGGATGCTTCCCGGAAACGTCGTATAGAAGAGATACGGCTCCGTCTTTGGACTGATTTTCTTGTTCAAAGGACGGTTTCCCTGGAGCGGGATGCCAAACAGTATACCTGGGACGGGCGTCTGATACATGCCAGAAGCGCCTACCAGGAACTCGTTCGGATGCAACCGGCGAATCGGGAAGCCCTTTTTGATCTGGGCCAGGTGGAATGCCGACTGGGGTTATGTGACCGGACGGCTGAACGGTATGAGATTTTTACCGCCGGAGACTTTTCTCATACACGGGCCCGGCAGGCCCTGCAGAAAATGGATATTCGGCATCATCCGGGGCTGGCCGCCGGATACAGCTATTGGGCGGAAGACGGATACGGGGAACTGGCCGGTATCCGGAAACACCATCATTCTCTGGCGCTTGATATTCCGCTGGACTGCCGGATGAACCTGGCGTTCAAGGCCCGTCGCTGGGTGGAACAGGGCGATTTTCATCATCTTACCGCCCGGGCTTCTGGAGGAACAATGGGCGTTTCTGGTCAGGTAACCGCCTGGTTTGGTCTGGCCGCAGAATGGACCCGGAAAAATTACTCCCAGTCGCGTTTCGACGATGAGACTTTCGGGTCAGGTAAGCTCTGGTTCAATCTTTACGATTATGCGCGGCTGGAACTGGGTTATCAGAATCAAAGCGAACTGTATAATACCTTTGGCCTTCAACAGGGAATCGAGGCGGATACCTGGTGGCTCGGGATTCAAAGCAGTCCTTTGCGGAAGCTGGACCTGTCCGCCACTCTGCGCACCAAAAAATACAGCGACGATAATCGCGCCCGGCATCACGATTTTTCTGTCGGCTACCGTTTTTCAGAGCATCCGCGGATATTGAAACTGATTGCAAACGGCCAATACCGGGATATGGATCAGGATAACCGGTTCATTTATGACGGACCGGTATTACAAAATATTATCCACCCCTACTGGTGCCCGGAAGACTATACAGCCGGCAGTCTTGTGCTGGAATGGCGGCATGATATTTCCGAGCAATATTTCTGCGGCAATGAACAGCATTTTTATGACATCCGTGTGGGTATGGGCAGTGACTCCAACCAGAACCTTGCTGCCAATTGTGAAATCACCTGGCACTATGAGTTCCGAAAGCGATGGACGGCGGAAATTAATGCTCTTCTGCATCAATCCGAGGACTGGGATGCTTTGGGGGGATGGGCGATACTCGCCCGTCGTTTTTAATTGTTGCGGGGTGATCGGGATGGCATTAATTGAAGGAAGAAGAGGAAATCGATAATCATGAAGCGAATAGGCGCGAGGCCGGTCTGAATATGCAGAATCCACAAAACTCCCGCTGGCGGCTGCTACCGGCGGCAATTCCCGTCATCGTCATTATCCTGGCGCTCTTGTACCTTATGGTGCGAACCGCCATGTTTTTCGTCATGGATTATTTGTGGTTTGAAAAAGTTCTGGCCGCCGCTCTTTTACTGGCCGAAGGCTTTCTGTTGTTGCACGGCATCGGTTATTTCGCGGAAATTTTTCATGTCGTCAGGCATTTCAAAGATTACAGAGCCGTAAAACCCCAAGCTGCGCATGAGTTACCATCGTATCCGCCCGTGGCCATTGTGGTTGCTTCCTATCAGGAGCCGCTGACGATTATCGAAGACACCCTGGTGAGTTTTTATAACCTCCAGTATCCCAATAAGCATCTGGTGCTACTGGATGATACCCGCTATGATCTTGCCGGCAGCGATCCGCAGATTATGCGGCAGTACCGGCAGGAGGTGGAAAACCTGTGTCAACGTCTGGGTGTTAATCTTTTCCGGCGCCGGTGGCATCATGCCAAAGCAGGTATAATCAATGATTTTCTGGACTTTCTGGCCGCTCGTCCGCCGGCCAAGAGCCGTTTTTATTCCTATGCGGATTATCCCTTTGACCGGGAATGCAAATACCTGGCCGTGTTTGATGCCGACCAGAACCCTTTCCCCGGGTTTTTAACCGGTCTGGTGGGGCAAATGGAACAGAATCCCCGTTTGGGCTTTATTCAGACTCCCCAGTATTATTCCAACTTTGAACATAATCGGGTCGCCCGCGCGGCGGGATTGCAACAAGCCGTTTTTTACGAGTATATATGTGAAGGCAAAAGTATCAATGATGCGATGTTTTGCTGCGGCACCAATGTGCTTTTCCGGATCGAGGCCCTGGGGGATGTCGGCGGATTTGAGCAGGATTCGGTTACGGAAGATTTTGCCACCTCCCTCAAGTTTCACCTTAAGGGCTGGCAATCCGCATACAGCCATACGGTGGCAGCTTTCGGAATGGGACCGGAAGATCTGGGAGGGTATTTTAAACAACAGTTTCGCTGGGCGCTGGGCACCATCGGGATGCTGCCGCTGGTGCTGAAGAATCTGATCAAACAGCCGCTGGCCCTGCCCCTTATAAAATGGTGGGAATATTTTCTCTCCAGCTCTTATTATCTGGTGGGCTTCGTGTTTTTTGTCATGATGATATGTCCTATGGGATATCTGTTTTTCGATATTCCCAGCTATTTTGCCTGGCCGGGAATGTATATTCTGTTTTTTTTACCCTATATTGCGGCTACCCTGTGGGTTTTTTTCTGGACCCTGCGCCAGCGCAACTATCAAATGCGTTCGCTTCTGCTCGGCCAGGCCTTGATCGTCAATACGTTTGCTGTCTATATGAAAGCTTCGGTGCTGGCTCTGCTGAATCGAAAGGGCTCTTTTGTAGTGACCCCCAAGGGGGATGGCAAAGCCCTGCCGCTTCGCCAGTTGTGGCCGAATGTCACTTTTCTTACATTGTGCGTTGCCGCTGTTTTCTGGGGCGTCAATCGTCTGATTTATGAAAACGGCCCGGCTTTTGCGGTGGCGGCCAATATTTTCTGGTGTTTTTATCATGCTGTTCTTTTGGCTTTTGTACTATATATCAACCAGGCGGAAGAGAAGAGGACACGTCCGTGACAAAGAAGATGCGCTGGAAATTATTTTACGGGCCGCTGATTCTGGGTTTTCTGTTGTCCGGATGTTTTTCCGGGGAAGGGGGACCGACGGAGAATACAACCGCTCTGGAAAAAAAAACAACGGTGCCCTTCTGGGGATTTGCGGTGGAAGGTCGGCCGACCGCGCACCAGCTTTTTCAGTTGACGGTCGAAACTGCAATTGTTCCCGACATGATCGTTTTTTTTGTACAATGGCCGGCTCCGGATAAACAGGAGACAGCGATCTTCCCGACGGCCTCCATTAACTGTATTGGGGCGCAGGGAGCCATCCCGGTCCTGACATGGGAGCCGTTTTACCGGAAACCTGATAACAGCGAGCATATGATCGCTGCTGAAACAATCTGCAACGGTGCCTATGATGAATATCTTGCCCGTTGTGCCGCCGCCGCCCGCACCTGTAATTATCCCTTTCTGATTCGTCTGGCCCATGAAATGAATTTGCGTCGCTATCACTGGAGTGGTTCTATCGAGACTTACGGTCCCGGCAGCCCGGAACGATATCGCCGGTTATACCGGTATGTGGTTAATCTGTTCCAACGACACGGGGTGTCTACCGTTCTGTGGGTTTTCTGCCCCAATGCGGAGTCTGTTCCGGATACTTCCGCCCAGGCGGAATCGGACTGGAATCGCATTGCAGCCTATTATCCCGGCGCCCCGTATGTTGACGTGCTGGGTATCGACGGCTATAACTGGGGAAGCACCCGGACGCTGAAGCAGCACGGCTGGGAAAGCCGTTGGCAGAACTTTGAAACGATTTTCCGGGAGGCCCGGCGGCAGTTGCAAGCTTTGGCACCTGAAAAACCGTTGTTTATTTTTGAAACCGGCTGCGTCAGCCTGGGCGGCGAGCGGACGGTCTGGCTGGAAAATGCTTTTACCACCCTGGAAGATTGGCGGATTCGGGGAATCTGCTGGTTTCAGGCGGAAAAGGAAAATGACTGGCGGTTGACCCTGGACCGGGATCAATCGTCTATCGAGAATATCCGGAACCGGACTTCGGAAGCCGGAAAATGGTTGCAGGTATGGAGTTGTGGACATGACCAGAAATGAATTACAGCAGTACATCCGGGAAGGGATTCGGACGGAGGAAAGCGCGGTGAATATTTACTACAAGCATTTGCGTTCCGTAATCACCCGCAGTGGTCTGGACAAAAGATCCCAGGAGAAGATTCGTGCCAGGCTCGAACATTTGTCCTTGGACAGCCAGGGACATCGCCGGAGACTGGAATCAATTCTGGCAGCACTGGAAGAGGAGTCGGAAAATGATCTCTAAAGCGGATATCCGGCAGTATCTGTCCGAGGCCGAGGCCTTGGAAAAGAAAATGGTGGAGACATACGACTATCTTGCGCAAAATTTGAAAAATGAATATTACAAAAGTCAGTTCCAGCAGCTTTGTAAAGAAGAGGGCCAGCACGTTCGCATTGTCAAAGAGATCAAAGATTTGCTGTTAACCGATTAAATTCGGTGTTTTATATAAAAAACGCATTTTCCCGGAAGTCGATCGCGATAATTTTTTGCGGTGGACGAATAACCCTTTTCCCGGCCGGTGATGCACACCAAATAAATTTGATACACAAGTGCCTCATGCTTTGTATTTTGATACAAAGTGCTTTCAGGAAAGGGCGGTTGTGTGTCGTTTCTTTTTTCACCGCCGTTGTTTGTTTTGTCCCATCTGCATATCGCAAGAGCAATTGAGTCAACGAACTTTTTTTTCTCTTTTTCCTGTCAACAATGGCATGTTTATTGCCAACATTAACCCCAATTGTGGAGCGGAAAGTAAGTAACCCCTTAAATTTAAACAAACCCCAAAACCGGAGGTGAATTATGGACGTAAAAGATTACTGCAGCGGTCTGGAATCGGAATTGATCGCCTGGAAAGCCAAGCTTTTTGACGTGGTGGCCAAAACCGATGCCATGGGAACCGAGGAAAAAGAGAAGGTCTGGGCCAATTTCAACGACATGAAAATTATTATTCAGGACCTGGAGGGGAAAATTCAGGAACTGAAAACGGAATGTCCTTCCGACTGGAGCCCCCAGAAAAAGCAGATTGACGATGCCCATGTCAATGTGCGGTCCAAGTATGAGGATACCCTGGACTTTATCGGCAAGGCCGCTCCATATTCCGTTCCGGGATAAAGTACGGAATTCTGCAATCCCCGGGAAAGCCGGTCAGTCCGGCTTTCCCGTCGAAGCGGTTTCAAAGCCGGGCCTGCGGTTTGGGAACCGCTTCCTGGTTTTTGGGAGCCTTGGCGGCGGGTCGGTATTCGTTTTCGGCCGGCACCATGCGGTAAAAATCAAATCCCCAGTTTGGATAAAAAATCGCAGATGGCGTTTACTGTCCGGACCAGCCGGGGGTAGGAATTTTCCAGTTCCGCCACCGATTGGCTCAGACCTTCCCGGGCGATTTGAGACAGACGGGGATCGATCTCCTGTCGGGTAGACTCCAGGGCCGCGGCTTCTGTAAAGGCCTTGATGCTGCGGGCCTTTTCCTGCTCGGTTTTATTGACCTCGTTGATTTCACTGTTCAGTTGATTCAGCAACTCCAGGTATTCGGACTTTTTTTCTTCCGGAATATTGGGCGAAGTCTTTATTTTGGATTCAATCTCTGCCAGGGTATCACGCAGCATGTGAAACTCCTTTCTGCATATAATGTTTTTTTGTCCCGTTTTCCCGGTCCGGGGAAATCCAGGATATATATTGTCTCGGTCAGTGATTGCAAAGCATATAACCCCCTATTGCCCTGCACATGAATTCTTTATTCCCCTTGCCAGCACCTTTGATAACCGGCTGCCGCGGAAGCTTTCGGCTTTCTCTTTTTCTATATCTTTTGAAGAGAACGTGGCGCAACCGGAAAGAAGCAAGGCCAGTAAAGATGCCAGTGCGACGTTCAATTTTATCACTTCTTCTATTATTTCGCCTGTTCAGGTTACAAGGTTTACCAGCGTATGATACATATTACTCCGTAGAAGCGCACCTTCCCTACTGTCCAAAATCATTGGGAAACACCGGTTACTCGATCTCGATCCGGCAGCCCGCCCCGCCTTCAATGTATTTTGCAGAGTACAGAGATTTCATTTTTTCTTTGTGCATGGTGCAGTGGGTGGGGCAGATCAGATCCACGCCCTCCAAAAGCTCCGGCCGGGTGCCGTGCATCCCGCCGATCACGGCATAGACCCGTCCGAACTGAGCGGCTACTTCAAGAATATGATTCATGCGGGGGTGGGAACAGCCCACGATAATGACGAGGCCTTGCGATGTCTCACAACACAGGGACTGTTCGATCCCCTCCAGTTCGCCGGTGGAGTAAAGGCCGTCATAGAGCTTGGTGGGAACGCTCACGTCAATGACTTCCCGGGCATTCTTCACGCCCCGGAAGGTGGGCGGGCACCAGACCTTGACCCGGTTGTTTTTATTCAGAAAAGCGGAGAGGCCGCCGGTATGATCAAAATGGGCGTGGGAGATCACCACGTCTGCGATGATTTCGGGATTGATGCCCAGTTTTTCCATGTTGGCCAGCAGAATTTCCCCATTGGCGCCGGTATCAAACAGGATTTTTTTCTGTTGATATTCGATCAGGGCGGCAAAGCCCCAGTCCGGCTGAAGTTCCTCGTTGACAGTAGTGTTGTCGTAAATGATGGTAATTTTCATACAAATACCTCCTGACGGATGTCTCAGTATATCAGACAGGCATCGGGTTGCAAGGGGGATACGGCCGGGGGCATCGCCTTTTCGCCGCTGCCGGAAAGGATCAGAAACAGGCGGTCAATCCTTCTCCGTCAAATGTTTAACGGTGCGGAAATTTACCGGCAGGCCACGTTCCGCCCCCTGCTGGCGGGTGTCTAATAACACTTCCGGGATAGAATCCGAGCCGGCCACCGCTAACGGCAGATGTTTTTCGGCGATCAGCCCGAATATTTCATCAAATTTTTTGAGTAATATTAATTTATTATATTATTTCAATGTTTTATCTCGTTTTTCGCTGTCATTCAAAAAGTACAAATTGTTTTCTGGGATCTGCAGGCTAAATGCCATTTTCTATCAAATCGTGAAATATTCGGGCTAGGCGTTCTGCCCGTCCTCTTTCCAGGCCTTTTTGCTGCGGGCAATCTTTTTCTGCACGGTGGCCCAGGTTTTGGTGGTAAGAAAAGACTGCTCATAGCGGTGGAGCATATCGGTGAACATGGCCAGGGGGAGGGTAAAAGACAGTTCGTCGGGTTTGAAAAATTTTCGAGCCGAGGGATCCCAGCCACCGATAACCGCTTTGTTTTTTCCCCGGGCAATATAGTGGCAGGGCCAGGCTACCAGGCTGCCGCAGGCCGCACTCCAGGGAGACATGACCGCCTCGGGGTCATTGGTGACAAAAGTGGCCAGCTGGTGCAGGCCGGACAGGACTTCCGGCCGGGCGAAAAAGGTCACCAGCACGGGTTTCTCGGCGGCGGCAAAAGCAGTCAGGGGTTTGAAGACGCAGTACTTGTGGGGTGCCGGTTCGGGGTCCACCGTTTCAAATAACTGCCGCAGATGGTCGGGGGAGTCGCAGTACCGCTCGCCTTCCATGATGTCCGGGATGCCGGTGGAGACATAGTGGATGATGGTTTCCGTCTGGGGTTTTAAAAATCCCAGCCAGAAGGCGCCGCCGGGGCAGCCGAACTGTTCGGCGGAAAAAAAAGCCGCGGTCCGGTTTTTGCGGGCCCGCCAGATATTGCCGATGACGCAGGCAAACTGGCCGAAGATTGTCTCCCAGTCGATCTGGTTGTTGATCTCTTTTTCCCGGGTGGGCAAGGCCAGGGGTTTGGGGGAATACCCTTCGGCGGGCTTGTCGTTGGTGAAGAAAACTCCCATCGGTGTTTCGTCGTGTCCCAGGGTTTCCAGAAAGGCGGGCAGTTGCTGCAGGATTTCGGATTTCATGAAAAGTCTCCGTTTTGTATTGGATGCCGTACAATTATAATGCAAATTTTCCTGTTTTGTCTGTAAAAAAAATCGGAAAACGGGGGTCAGGAGAACCAGTGGTCATGTTTTTCCAGGAAGGGGGCCACCATGTCGGGAAGATTTTCCCGGACGGCTTCGGAACGGTAGAAGCGGGGAAAGAGCAGATCGTCCCCCGGAGCAATGACGCCTTCGGCTGCGGCCTGCCGGGCCAGTTGCGTTTCGGGGTAAATGCGGATGCCGCAGGTGATCTTCATGGCGGAAAGGTCCAGTGATTCCACGAAATTCAGGCTCTGGCGAACGGTTTCCGGAGTTTCCCCGGGCGCGCCCAGCAGCAGAAAGCCGGTCTGCCGGATGCCGGCGTCTTTCAGGGCGGTGGCGGACCGGCGGATGTCATCGGGCGTAAAGGTTTTGTTCAAGGCGGCCAGGATGGGGGAACTGCCGCTTTCAAATCCCAGACTGACCTCGGTGCAGCCCGCGGTGGCCATTTTCCCGGCCAGGGCCCGGTCCACTTTGCGGGGATAAATGATGGCACGCCAGGACAGGTCCAGCCGGTTTTTGATGATGGCGTTACACAGGGCGTGGGCATAGGCCGGAGGGAGGTTGAAGGTGTTGTCCACAAAGAAAAACCGTCTATGCCCGGCCTGCCGGAAGACCGCCAGGGCCTCGGCCGCAAGGGACGGGTCTCGTCGGCGGAATCGGCGGCCTTCAATGGCGGGAGTGGAGCAGTAGCTGCAGTTCATGGCGCAGCCCCGCCGGGTCTGAAAGGGAATCCACAGGTCCGCTGTGTCGGTGGGTTGGTCGCCGCAAAAAAGATCCCCCGGGCCGGGCAGGCGATCATCCCGGATGTCGTCTGCGGGAATGGTTTCGGCGGGGGGCGGGCCGTCCGGGAAGTACAGCCCGGGGATGCCCTTCAGGTCGCGGCCGCTTTCCAAGCGGGCCAGCAGTTGGACAAAGGATTTTTCCGCCGGCCCGCGCAGGCCCATGTCCGCGCCCAGAAAGGTCAGGGCCGCCTGCGGGAAAATGCTGTAGCCCGCCCCGCCGATGATTACCGGGGCGGTGGTCCGGGCTTTACAGGCGGCCACCAGGGATTGGACCGGCTCCAGCAGAAACCGGGGTGCGTCCATGACCTGGTCGTCGATGTTACGTATCGAAATACCGATGACATCGGGGTTTTCCGCTTCCAGGGCGGCGATTGCCGCCGGAAGCAGGCGTTCGGGTTTCCGGGTGTTGACTAGGTGAAGATCATGACCGGCGTCCCGGGCGGTTCGGGCGATACAGGCCAGCCCCAGGGGCAGGACGGGCATGTTGATGGTTTCGGTGTTGGCGGAAATCAAAAGAACCTTCATGGGATGATCAGCTTTCCGCAGGCCGGTTTTTCTGCTGGCGCAGCCAGGATTGCATGGCTTCCGGTGACATCACCGCGGGGTCGCCGTAATCTTTTTCGCCGGCTTCTGCCAGCTCCGGCGGCAGAACATTGATGATTCGCTCCAGATCGCGGAAGTCTTTGATTTCTTCTTCCACCACCTGCGCCATTTTCCGGCTGGCCGGGGTCTGGAGAAGATTGTAGCGGCGCAGCGATTGCAGCAGGCCCAGCAGAAGGGCTTCCCAGGTGGTCATGGGCTGCTGCTTGGCGGTGGCCGATTCCGCGGCGGAATCCACAAAGGCGAAAGGCACTTGGGCAAAGGGTTCTCCCCGGGATAGAAAGGCCGCGATCCAGTCGGTGTCAAAAGAAAAATCAAACACCGTGGGGTCGGCGATGATTTTTTCCAGCAGGCTGCTCTGGTAGAGTTTGAAGGCGGCCTGGGTGTCCAGGATGTTACGGGAAAAGATGGCCTGGCCCATCATGCGCTGCATGTGGCGCAGATTTTTTATGCCCGCGCCCCAGCGGGCCCCGTCTTTGACCAGGACCGCCTCCGGGTGTTTGCGGTTGCCCAGCACCACCCGGTAGCCGTCCCGCGAAAACGGTTCCAGCAGCAGTCCGATCTGTCCCAGATGGACGGAGTTATCCGCGTCGGTGTAGATGACCGCTTCCGCCCCGTCGGCAATGGCTTGGCTGCAGCCGAGAATGACAGCCCCGGCCTTGCGGGAATTCGCCGCCGAAGGCAGGCGGCGAAGGGGGCCACCAGCGGCGGGCAGGTGGTCGGCCAGAAACAGCACCCGGATATCGTGATCGGCGGTATATTCGTCCGCAATCTGCCGGGCCAGTTCCCCGCTACCGTAAGGACAGCCGTCGTCCACGGGATAGAGGACCCATTCCAGGCCGGTATCCCGGCTGAGCCATTTCAGCTGCCGGATTTTGGTGCGCAGGGCATCCTCTCCGTGGGGATTGGCGGCACTTTTGGGCTGCAGGCGGTTCTGTTCGCCCCACATGGCAAAGACTATCCCGATTTTCGGCAGGCGGTCGTGGTGCAGCAGAAAGAAGCGGGACTGGACCAGTTTGGCCGCGATTTTAAACGCCAGGGGAGCCGTCTCCTGCCGGGCGGCCGCCTGCACGGTTTCCGGCGAAATTACCGGATCGGTAAGAAGGGAGTCGGCCAGTTCCAGCAGATCGGCCTGATGATTCGGGTCGGTGACCTCAAAGGCGGGGCGGGCGGCCGCCAGCAGAGTGTCCAGGTGGTGGTTGACGGGATTATTCACTATTGCGCTGATGATTCCAGGTTTTTCCCATAACACGCTGCACTTCCCGATTTAATTCCTGAATTTGAAACGGTTTGGTCAGGCGGCCGCAGAATCCATGATCCTGATAGCCGGCCAGTACGGGGTCTGAGGAATATCCGCTGGCCACAATCACCCGGGCCCGGGGGTCCAGTTGCAGAAGCTCCCGCACGGTTTCCCGGCCGCCTTTGCCCCCCGGAATGGTCAGGTCCATGATTACCAGATCATAGGGAGTACCATTGGTCGATGCTGTGGCGTACTTTGCCAGGGCTTCGGTTCCATCGCTTGTCGTGTCCACACTATGGCCGAATTTTTGAAGCATGGCGGTGGTGGTTCTGCGGATCAGGGCCTCATCGTCCATCAACAAAATGTGCAGGGAGACCGGAGCCGGCTCTTTTGGCGGATCACCGGCGGCCCGGGAAGGGAGGTTCTCGATTTCGAAACCGGTGGGCAGAAAGAGGGTAAAAGTCGTGCCCGCATCGGGAGTGGAGGTTACCCGGATATGTCCCTGATGTTTGGTGACGATGCTGTGAACAACCGCCAGCCCAAGCCCATTGCCGCTTTGTTTGGTGGAAAAATAGGGATCGAAAATTCTGTCTACAATCTCGGGGGAGATACCGGTTCCTTCATCGCGGATGGTGAGCTGTACGCAAGGACCGGAAAGATGAGCGAAACCGCTGCGCGCGCCTTCTTTCAGGTTGTCGCCCCCGATGTGGAGACGTCCCCCGCCCGTCATGGCCTGTTTGGCGTTGATGGTCAGGTTGGCCAGTACCTGGCCGAGTTGTCCGGGGTCCGCCTGAATCGGCCAGAGGTTTTCCGGCAGGTGGAATTCGGGCCGGATGTTACTGCCGCTCAGATTGAAGGCCACGGTTTCCTGCACGAGTTCTTTTAAATCCACTGTTTCCAGAACAGGGTTGCCGCCCCGGGCAAAGGTCAGCAGTTGTCCGGTCAGGCGCCGGGCACTTTCCAAAGCCTTGTAGGCTTCTTTCAGATAGGGATTGGCTTCATGGTCGTCCGCCATCACCATTCTGGCCATTTCGATATTGCCGAATACGCCCATAATCAGATTGTTAAAATCATGCGCGATACCGCCGGCGACGGTACCGAGGCTTTGCAGTTTCTGCATTCGCTGCAGTTCCTGCTCATGGCGGAGTTTTTCGGTGATATCCCGGAAAACCAGCACCGCGCCGGTGGTTTGCCCTGTTTTGTTCCGGATGGGAGCGGCGGATTCTTCAATCCGGTATTCGGCGCCGTTTCGGGCGATAAGCAGGGTGTGACTGAAGGGGCCGACAATTTCGTCGTTGGTCAGAACCCGCATTACGGGATCGGGTGCCGGTTCCCGGGTGCGATCATCCAGAACGGTAAACACTTCCTTCAGAGATATTCCCCGGGCCTCGGCCATCGTCCATCCGGTAAGATACTGGGCCACCGGATTCATGCGCACGATCCGGCCTTTCAGGTCGGTGCTGATTACCGCATCACCGATGGAGTCCAGGGTGGTGCGAAGATTTTCTTCACTGGTCTGTAAAGCATTTTCGGTTTCCTTGAGCTCAGTGATGTCCCGCACGATCCCCATGATGGCGGTGACCCGGCCCTTGCTGACTTCAAGCGGCGTCTGGACCGTATGAAAGTAGCGTTCGCTGTCTCCCATGACCAGTTTGCGGACGATATTCACGTTTTCCCCGCCGAAGGCCCGGTCGTCCACTTCCCGGATGATTTTGCCTTGTTCCGGGCCGAAAACTTCCTCCGGGGTTTTTTCCAGGATTTCTTCTGCCGGGCGGTTCAGCAAGTGCTGCATGGCCCGATTGACAAAGGTGTAGCGTCGCTGGTCGTCTTTGACAAAGATAAAGTCCGGGGCGTTTTCGGTGATGGAACGCAGCCGTTTTTCGCTGCGGGCCAGGGCTTTTTCCGCCCGTTTGCGCTCGGTAATCTCCCGGGCGATCCCCCATAGATAAAGCGCTTGCCCGTCGTTATCGAAAACGGTATAGGATTGGAGTTCCACGGCAAAGACCGTGCCGTTTTTGCGGATATACTCCTTTTCATAAACCCCGGAGTAGCCGTTTTGCAGCAGTCGTCTTTCCCAGATTTCCTCCTTTTCCCATTGATGCCAGCGTTCCGGGGTAATGCGGTAAAAGTCGTTCATAGCGCGCAGTTCGTCTAGGGAGTAGCCCAGCATTTTGCAGAAGGCGGGATTGGCCTCGGTTATGCCCCCGGAGGTATCCACCATGACAAACCCGTCGCGGCTGCCTTCAAATATCTGCCGGAAGCGCTGTTCGCTTTCCCGCAGGGCGGTTTCCGCCTGCTTGCGGGGGGTGATATCCTGGTGGGTGCCGTACATCCACAAAGGGCGGCCGTCCTCGGTCCAGGAACCGACTTTGCCGCGGTCCAGCACCCAGATCCACTCCCCGTTTTTGTGGCGCATCCGCACTTCGTATTCGTAAAATTCGGTTTTCCCCTCAAAACATTTTTGCAGCAGCTCCCCGCCTCGCTGCAGATCGTCGGGGTGGGTTCTTTCCAGCATGGTATCTATGGAAATCGGGGCCAGTTCCTCCAGGGTGCAGCCGATCATATCGGCCCAGCGTTTGTTAAAGACGAGTTCTCCGGTCTGTACGTTCCATTCCCAGGTGCCCACGTTGGTTCCCTGGATGATGTAGTCCAGCCGCTGTTTCTGACCGGCCAGTTTTTTTCTTTCCGCCCGGATTTCGACTTCTTTCAGACCCTGTTCAGCCAGGATCACGGCCATATCGCTCAGAAAGGATAAAACTTTCTGGAAGGCTTCCGCGGTGACGATGGGCACCTGGTCCAGGGCCCGGAGATAGGCCTTGACATCGTAACCGTATTGTTCGGCCTGTTTTTTGAAGCGTTTGCGGTCCGGTTTCTGAAAGAGCACCTGGCCGGTGAACAGATCAGCTACATGGACTCCTTTGATGATGATGGGGGTGGCGCCTTCCACCAAACCGTGGCGGCAGTGCCGCACGTTTCGTTCCGTGGAGGCATGCAGGGCGGAAGTCACATCGTGCTTGCTGTGCCGGCAGTGTTCCGCGGAGGCCGGGAAGGCGCGGTGAAATTTGATACATATGTCCCGCCAGCCGGTAGCGATCAGGACCTTTTGGCCGGGATAGGAAATCAGGCCGGTGGTGAATCCCGTGGCCTGCGAGAAATGTTCCAGCACCTCCCGCAGCCGCTCGATATCGACCAAATCCGGTAAGGTGTACTTTCCATCCACCAGGTGTTGTTGGTTCGCCTTCACCCTGCCCCGCCACAGTATTTTACAAAGAGGTTTTTGTGGGCTGAATAATGATGATGGACTCGTAAAAAGTTGAAATATTCCTTTTTAAGTCATTCCCGCAAAACCGGCAATAGTGTAATTTCAATATGTTCAAGATTCCGGATCAAGTCCGGAATGACGAGTTCGCGACTTTTTAGGAAGCCGTCAATGATAAAATTCCATATTTTTCTATCGTACTTCCCGGGGAATGTCAAGATGCGCTTGAATGAGAAGGTGGGCGCCGGAGGAGTAAGTCGGGCGTCGTTTTCGGTCACCGGTTGCGGCCTTTGCCGGAATCGGTAATTTCCGTCAGATCCCGGGGGTAGGGTTGGAGAAAAATCTGGTTTTTCAGGTAGGCGTTGTTAAACCGCACGGCATAGGATTGCAGCAGGTAGGTCAGGGTGCTCAAAGGGATGCGTTCGTCCCGGTATTCCTCCACGGAATTGAGAAAAAACTGTTTTTCTTCAGCGGTAAGGTTGTCCGATATTCCGCCGAAGGCATGCAGGATCATGTTGATCAGGGCGGTATAGCGGGGCGGGGCGGCAAGAATTTCCGCCAGCCCGGCTTCATAACGGTCAAAAACCGTTTCTGCCGAGTGACGGTCGTGGTTGGCGGTAATTTTTCCGCAGTGGCGCATGGCCGGTTCGTTACAGGCCAGAAACAGATATTTGTGGCGGCTGTGAAAGTCCACCAGGGCGTTGATTTTTCCCGTATGCCGGGCCGTGCGGAATCGTGCCAGGGTAAACAGACGGGTCAGAAACCATTCGCGCAGGGAAAAATTTTTCAGCCGTCCCTCGTCTTCGGCCGCCGCCCGGGGGAAGGCCTGCAGCAGTTGTCCCCCGAAAAGCCCCGGTCCCCGGTCGGAACCGGAACCGGGCTGGTCCAGAGAGTGATAGATTTTGGCATCGCCGATGCCGCAGGAGGGAGAACGGTTTTTCATGAGCAGGCCTTCCACCCGCGACAGGCCCTGGAGAAAGTCGGCGGTAAACTGCTGCATGGCTGCGGTGACGTCTTTGCCCGTGGCCGGTTGCTGCAGCCGCAGTTTTTCCTGGTGCAGGCCGAGTCGCACCGGATTCCGGGGAACGCCCAGGCCGATGGCCATTTCCGGACAGACGGGAAGAAATTCCACGTGGGCGGACAGGCGATCCACGAGCGGGTCGAAGATGATCTGGCCGTTGTACCGGCAGGCTTCAAAGCCCAGGCATCTGCTGACGACAACGGTGGGTTTGATAAAGTGGGCCATGGCGGTCTCCTTATTGTTTGTTGGCGGTGGCGGTCGCGGAGGACGTATCGGGCAGAGACTGCCGGATGCGCCGGATATAGGCGTCCACGTCAAATTTGCGGCGGCAGCCGTTCTGGTTCATGTAGCGGAGTTTGCCGAAAACGGCTCGTTCCTGCCAGGGTCGGTCGTGGACACCGCCCAGGGACCAGGCGATGCCGGTATATCCGTTGGGATCCCGGCCGTCCAGCTGATAGGTGTTGTTGAGGGAGATGGCCGTGGCCAGGGCGCCGGCCGCGTCGGGGCTCCATTCCAGAATTTTTTTGGCCCAGTACATGCGCAGATAACCGGGCATGGTGCCGTGGCAGACCATTTCCAACTGGGCGGCGTTCCACAGGTCGTCGTGGGTGTTACCGGCCGCCAGCTCCGCCGGGGTGTACAGATATTCCCGGGGATCGTCTTCGTGGTCGGCCAGGGTGCGGCGGGCCCAGTCGGGAAATCCGGAGATATTGTCATACTGGGAATTATAGAAACAGAAGTTGTCCGCTAGCTCCCGGCGCACGATCAATTCTTCCAGAAAAGCTTCGATAGCTTCGGCAGGCGCCTCGGCCCGGCGCACCTCCAGGGCGATCCGCTGGGCCGAGATATGGCCGAAATGCAGATAGGGAGACAGCCCGGAGACCGCCTGCTGGTTGGGATCGTTGCGATGGGTGTGATAGCGGGACAGGCGGTAGTGGATAAAGTCGCGCAACCTCCGGCGGGCGGCTTTGGCGCCGGGGGGAACGCCGGCAACCGGGGCGATGGCGGTATTGACCCGGAGTCGGTCGGCCAGGCTGCCCCGGTCCATATCCGGTCCGGGAAGGGGTTCCGGGAGAGCGGGCTCTTTTTTGAGCCGGGGCAGGGGGGTCAGAAATTCGGGCAGCAGGCGGTGAATTTTGGGGCGGATGGTGCGGGCCGCGTACTCCTGCTTGTTTGAAACCCGCCGGCAGGGAACGATATTGTGGCTGTCTACTTCGTAGAAGGAGCAGCTTACGCGGCGGGCTACCGTTCGTACCCAGTGCTGTTTAAGTTTCAAGGGGTCAAAATCGGTGACCAGCACCCCGGCCTTCTCACGCGTGATAAAGGCGGGGACGGTTTCCCCGGGATCGCCAACCAGCAGGTGAAAGGAAATGTTTTTCGCCGCCAGGTCCTGCCGGACTTCCTGCAGGCCGTCCAGCAGAAAGGCGTAAGGCCGCCAGGGCGCCTCCAGAAAACCGGGGGCCAGGGAAAAAATGACCTGCAACGGCCGGTTGCGGACAAAGCTCTGGGCGAACAGCAGTGCCCAGTTGTCGGCGGCGCGCTGGTCCCGGCTCATCCAGTACACCGCCGGGCCATTGGCGGGGGGGTGATGGTTGAGGGCGTAGAGGCGTTTGGGATTGACGATCATGGGGTTTCCTCGCGGTTCATGTCCGGACGGCTGCAATTGGGCAGGAAGACCGCTGGTCATGATTTATTGTTGGTTTTGGCGGCCCATGATTAATCGTAGCTGGCCCGGGTGGCGGCGTCGCTCATGGTCGGCGCCAGGAGCGGCTGCCAGGTCGATGATTCCCAGGTACCGAGACGGGCATGCATGTCAAGATAGGAGGTGGGAATGGGGTGGGTCCCGACGACGGTTTTGACCGCGTACCGATTTTCGAGAAAGGCGGTGAAGGTGGCAATATAGGGGCAGGGGGGATAGCCCACCACCAGGCCGGTGGCCAGATGAATAACCGTAGCGCCGTTTTTTACCATTTCGCCGCCCGCGTATTCCACATTTCCCCCGGGACATCCGTCACAGGTGGTAAAGCCGATCAATTCCAGTTGGGTGTCGGTATATATACGGAAAGCGCCTTCCCGGTTTTTCATGGCTCGCAGGCATTTTCCGCCGGCACACCGACGGTAGCGGTCGCAGATAATGATACCGATTTTCGTAATTTTTGACATATCTTCTCCTTTTCTGATGTCTTTTTTTATTGAAAATATTTTATTCAGGGATTGTTTTCCCCGGCGCCGGCCAAGTCATGCAGCAGGTTTACGGCGGCCCGGGCGGCGCGGTCGGTGCGCAACTTCCGGGTTTCCACCCCGGCGTCGGAAAAGACGTAGCCCGGTCCGCTGGCTCCCAGTTTTTTGGGACCGCCCACCAGGTCGATATTCTGGGAGAGAAGAAAACGGGCCGCCTGAATGCCCTTGCCTTTATCCATGCGGCGGTACGGGTTTTCCACTACAATTTTTTTCTCGGTCTGCATGGTGTCGGTATTGATCTGCCAGATGGCAAATTGCGGGGCTTCCCCGAAATGATCGCAAATGGTTTCGCCGTCGTCCATCACGGGAAAGGCGATCCGCTTGATGGGGGATTCCGGCGGGGCGTAGTGCAGATTGATTTTGGCCACGTGGGGAACTTCGCTTTCGATGGTGTCTTCAATGCGGTGGACGATCTCGTGGGCTTTTTTCAGGTCCTCGGTGCGCAGCATTACTTCGGCCTCCAGGAAACGGAACCGGCCCGCGCTGCGTCCGGCCAGCGTCATGACCTGCTTGACGGCGGGGTCTTTTTCAATAATCTGCCGTATGTGGTCCAGACTGGCATAGTCCAGGGAGGCGTCCAGCAGCACCCGCATACCGTCGGACAGCAGATCCCAGCCGGCTTTGATGATGAAGATCAGCACCAGCAGGGCGGCCAGGCGGTCAATGGTCAGGGGGCCGTATCGCAGATCAATCTGGTAATAATTCAGCAGAACCGCGGCCAGTACCACCAGGGAGGAGAGGACATCCACCTGGCGATGGCGGCCTTCGGCGGTCAGGGTGGGCGAGCCGGTTTTCCGGCCCAGGTGCAGGGCGTATTGGCCGAACAAAAAGGTGGCCGCAGTACAGCCCAGGATCCACCACAGCAGCGGCAGGGTGATGTCCGGCGGCCGGGAGGAGGGCTGAATGATATGTCGGGCGATTTCGTAACCGGTGAAAAAAATGAACAGGGCGATGATGACGGACAGCAGGTTCTCGATCTTATACAGACCCTGGGGAAAGGTCCGGGTTTTACGGGTGGACAACAATAGACCGCCAAAGACGGCCAGGGAGGCGACACTGTCGGCGGCCGAATCCACGGCCCCGGCGGTAACCGCCAGGCTGGCGGACTGATTGGCCAGTATCCCCTTGATAACGGCCAGCACCAGATTCAGAGCAAAGGCTCCGAAGGCGATGATCTGGATGCGTCGATTTTCCCGGTTCAGATTCGATTTCATAAAGACCGTTCTTTGTTTCGGTTTGGGGGTTCGCTCAGTGATCGGCCGCCGGGGGCGATTTCACCGGTCCCGCGGCCAGCAGATAGAGCAGGGCGGAGTCGCTGTTGATTTCCAGGAGTCTCTGCGCCTCGTAGTCATAAAAGGCCCCGATACCGCAGCAACCCATTCCCAGGGCGGTGGCTCCGAGGTAGATCGCCTGTCCCAGGCGGCCGGCGGCAATCATGGCGTAACGGTATCCCCGGGCGCCCCAGTGCCGGTCCAGCCAGCCCGGATTGGTCAGCAGCACAAAATGAAGAGCGGCATTGGTCAGCCAGTCCTGGCCCAGGCAGACGGCGGTCATTTCCCGAAGGCGGGAGCCGGAAAAGATGCGGTCCAGACCGCGGCGCGAAGTGTTTAACAGATATTCGCCCGGCGCCATCCCCTCGACCCGCTCCACCAGGCAGCCGCAGGTGACCGCAGCCCGGGCCGCCGGCGGTTCGTCCGCGGGATCACCGGCAGCGGTCAGGCAGAGCAGTTCCAGTAGACCGGTCAGTTGGGCCGCGGTCATGGCGCGGGGGATAAAGTTTCTCCGGGACCGGCGGCGGATCACGGATTGCTGGTAATCGGATACGAAGGCGGCGGTTACCTGCTGTTCATCGGCCAGATCGGCAAGGAACTGTCCCGTCTCCGCGGTCAGGCCCAATGGCGGCCCTTCGGCTGGCGGACGGGTTGAGGGGTTGTTTTTTTCTCGCCCGGCGCGGTGCAGGTCGACAATGGCCGGATAGGAAACTTCCCGGGACGAAACCCGGCTGGCAGCGGTCAGTTCGGCCGGCGGAGCGGTTTCGATTTCGCCGGTAACGGCCCCGGCGGTTGTTTCCGGTGTCCGCAGGCGCAGGCAGCCCAGGCCCCCTTCCCGCGCGGTATCGATGCCGAGTCGTCGTTCCAGGTCGGCGTCATTAAAGTCCAGCAGCAGATTCGTCCCGTATCCGTTAGCCGCCGCCGCCAGGCGGAGATTTTCCAGCAGGTGGCCGGCGTCCAGCAGAACATAGCGGTAGGCCCGGTCGCGATATTTCCAGGCGCTGCGGAAAAAGATGCCGGAGACGACCAGCAGCGGTTCGGCAGCGGTATCCGGTGCAATCCCGTTTTGTCGCAGCCGGTACAGCCGGTGCCGGGAGGGATCAAAATGGTAAATCCCCGCTCCCGGCTCCGTATCGCAGGGCCAGAAAAGATATATTTCGTTGGGATAGAGGGCCCCGGCAGAGGGGGCGCTGCGGAAATAGAATTCGCCGCCGGCTTGCCGGGTCCGGGCGGTCAAGCCGCCGGCCAGGGCAAGGATGCTGGAGAGAACGTTCATGTCCGGCAGTGACTGGTGAACAGGAGCGACGGCCCGGCGGCAGACGGTCCAAAGCGACTGGCTGCCGGTGCCGGCCGGATCGGGACGCGGCAGCGGGACGGAATCCCTTTCCGGGTAGTGTTTGAACGGCGCGGGCTGATGGGCCCAGTCCAGTTGATGGGGCGTCATGCGCTTCCGGTCATAAGCGGTTTGCCAGTGATACCGGGCGCAGGTGGTCGGGCTGGACTCGGTCATGGGACTTTTCCCGCTTGCCCGGTTTTACAGCGGGCAAGCTGTGCGTTATTGCCTGCGATCGCACCAAAATGAAGTTACAGGGTCCTTGTCTTATTATTTATAGTATTATACTATTTTATGTATCGGGTTTCAAACCATGAGACGGAGCGGATATGGCGGCCGGCGACCTGATCCCCCTTACCGACAGATTGTTTGTTGTGGACTCGCCCACCGGCGGCAAGTTTCCCCTGGCCTATGCCTTTCTGGTACTGGGTACCGATACCCGGGCCCTCCTTGATCCGGGCTGCGGACCGGCGGCCTGTGCGCGGGTGAAAACTGAATACGGTGTGGACACGGTTATCAATTCCCACTGTCATCCGGATCATGTCTCCGGCAACCATATTTTTTCCGACCGGGAGCTGATGGTGCCGGCACAGCGGCGAGAGGAGGTGGGCAGCATTAAACGCCTGTCGCGTCGCCTGATGGGGCCGGATCCGACGGTTCGGAAACACTGGGAGCATTTTGTGCAGGAAAAGCTCGGCCTGGCGGATTATACCCCGACGCAAACCTTTCAGGACGGAGATATTCTGGATTTCGGCGGGATTTCTCTGGAGGCCGTGCATACGCCTGGACATCTTGCGGATCACTACTGCTTCCGGGAACCGGTAGAGAACATCTGGTTGACCTTTGACATGGATATGACGAAATTCGGACCGTTTTACGGCAATCCCGAGGCGGATATTCACCAATTCCGGGCTTCACTGGAAACTGTTCGGGCGGCCGCGCCGCGGGTGGTGGCCAGTTCCCATCGTCTCCCGGTGACCGAGAATATTTCAGAAGAAATTCGATTGTTTGGGGAAAGATTTGACAGAAATGAACGGCGCCTGCTCCGGGTGCTGGACCGGCCCCGCAGTCTGGAAGAAATCTGCGGGCAAAGGCCCCTTTTCGGCAAGTATCTGCCGGGCATGAAAGTGCTGTATGCCTTTTTTGAAAAAACCATGATTGAAAAACATTTGCAGGATTTGTTGGGCAGGGGCGATATTATACTGCAGGATGGAAAGTATGGACGTCACCAGGGATGATCGAACCCAAAATTTTTCAGGGAGGACAGGATGAGAAAAAAAATAGTTATTGCCGTAGATGCGTCCGTTTATGCCCGGCAGGCGGTCAATTGCGCGGTAAAACTGGCGACGACGTTGCCGGAAGTTGATTTTGTGCTGTTGCATGTGCAACCCATCATTTCTCAGTATCTGCTGGAGGAGGCGGTCCGGCGTCCCAGCGCCCAGAAGGAGCTGAACGCGCTTTATGAGAAAAACCAAACCGTTTCCCGGGAACTGTTGGATGGATACAAGTCAGATATGACGGCCAGGGGGGTTGCGGCGGATCGTATTGAATGCAAAAGTGTTATCCGGCAACAGGGAATTGCCGAAGATATTTGTCAGATTGCCGAGGATGGTTCCTATGACGCCATTCTGGTAGGACGCCGGGGAATCGGCGGACTCCAGGAGTTTTTTATGGGCAGTGTCACCGCCAATCTGCTGTCGCTCAGCGGGACTGTTCCCGTCTGGGTCGTGGACGGTGAAGCCGCCGTCGGCAATGTGCTGGTGGCCGTGGACGGCTCTTCGCAGTCGTTGCGGGCAGTGGATCATGCCGCGTTTATGCTTTCCACCCATCCGGAAGCGCGGCTGGAAATTGTGCATATTGAGCCGCGAATCGGTGAGCTCTGCGAGCTGGAAACGGAAGATATGCCAACCGGAGAACTGGAAGAGGCCATGCTGAACGCCAATGAAAAATGTCTGAAGGATTTTTTTGCCCGGGCCCGGAAGATTCTCGCGGAAGCCGGTTTTGCGGAGCAGCGGTTCGGAATGCGAACAGAGAAAAGACCGTTTATGACCGGTAAAGCGGTTATGGAGGCAGCCCGGAACAGTGGCTGTGATACGGTGGTTATCGGAAAATCCGGATCCGGCGGCAGTCGTCATCTGGGAAAAGTCGTCCGGTATGTTCTGCAGAAAACCAAAAACGGCGCGGTCTGGCTGGTTCCCTGAGGCCTTCTGGGTGCGAACGGTTTGGGGGAGAAAATGGGAAAGGGAGCACCATGGCGACTTTGATTGAAGAAATTGCGGATTGGGTGGTGAGCGTCCGGGATACGGATATTCCGGAACGCGTCAAAGACAAGGCTCGCTTGCAGCAGTTGTCCACCATTGCGGCCATTACCGCCAGCGCCCGGCATGGCATCGGTCACAAATTACGGGACGGCTTGGCGCGGTGGGCTTCACCGGGAGGATGCACCCTGCTGCCGGCGGGAGAGCAGGTGGACCTGTTAAGCGCGGTTTATGGCCATAGCGCTTTGAGCCTGGCCCTGGATTATGATGATTATCTGTTTGCCGGACACACCGGCCACAGTGCCGTGTGTGTTTCCCTGGCCGTGGCTGAACAAAAAGAGCGTTCGCTGGGGGAAGCTTTGACAGCCCAGATTGTCGCCAATGAAATCGAGGGACGGCTGGGTGCCGCCATTGCTTTAGGTCCCCATAATGGGCAGACCTGGTCGCCGATCCATCTGGCCGGAGCGGCCGCCGCCGCCAGTCGTCTGCTGGGTTCGGATGTCCGACAGACCGCGCAGGCCCTGGCCATTTCGCTGTATCAACCAACCTGGGTGCTTTTCCCGGGTTTTATGGGGCCGGACGCGAAGGCAACCACTGCGGCCACCCCTTCGGTGACCGGGGTCCAGGCCGCTTTGCTGGCTGCGGCCGGGGCCACGGGACCGGTGGAGATTCTGGAGCATCCCCAGGGGTTTCTGCAGCGGTTCAGTTTCGTGCCGGCGCCGTTTTTTCTTTCCGGATTCGGCCGGTCCTGGGTGACCGACACCCTGGCCTGCAAGATTTACCCCGGCTGCGCCTATATCGATACTACCGTGGATGCCGTGCTGGCGTTGCGGCAGGATTATGAAGAGGCGGCCGGAAAGCCGCTGGTTCCGGGGGATGTCCTGGATGTGCGGGTGGACGCCACGCTGCTGACCGTGGAGATGGATCTGCTCAGTCGTACCGGCGGGCGGTTTGACCCCTTGAATCCCGTATCCATTAACTTTTCCATTCCCGGCAATGTGGCCCTGACCCTGCTGAACGGGCGTCTGACAACGGTCGAGTTGTCCGAAGACTTCCTGCAACATCAGGCCGGGCGGATTCTGTCTTTGTCTGCCAGAGTCCATCTGCATCATGACTGGCAATTGACTCTGGAATTGGTCCAGGCGCTGGACCGGACCCTCCATCTGCGGCAGGCGGTGCGCGAAATCGGGTGGAAACGTTTACTGGGGGCCCGCAAACAACTCCAGGCAAATTATGATCACCGGCTGGGCCTGTCCCCGGACGATTTTCGTCAGTATGCCATGCTGTTGAGGAAGGCCTTGGGAACATTGCCGCGGGTCATTGGCAGCCAGCGGAGAAAAGGTGCGAAAAAATATTTTTTTTCAAGTTCTTATGATCTTGGCGAATGCGCCCTGGAGCAGTTTACCATGCCCTTTGCCGCCCGGGTGACGATGCGTACTCGGGACGGGCGGACCATGACACGCCGTCAAAACATTCCTTATGGCGGTCCGGGCAGAGATTGGGAAGAAACCCGACGGCTGATAGGAAAAAAACTCGGCCAGGAAACCGGTATTGATCTTACCGGAGAATCGCTGGAGGCCTGGTTATCTCATTCGGAGCAAACCACCGTGAATATTCCGGTCAAAAAATTTCTGGAGAAGTGGGTTTCCTCTTGAACGAT
>CAZWCS010000036.1:0-34565 GCA_964632805.1 uncultured Desulfobacterales bacterium | reverse complement strand
GGATACCGGGTCAAGCCCGGTATGACAAAGAAGCTGTTTTCCGACTTTTTACGAGTCCATCAAATTTAAAAAATCGGAACCACAAAAAAACCCCGTATGCCCTGCGGGTAACGGGGTTTTCCGGACTGTATAGCAACCCGCCTTTATTCGCCGGATTTCATCTCGTCAATTTCTTTTTTCAATTCTTCAACATGCTGCTCCGCAGCAGAGGCTGCACCTTCATTTTGCCAGGTATCTTTAAGTTCATCAAAACCGAGATAAAGAGCCAGACACCCGCCCAGCAGCAGCATGACAGGAATAATACCCGCCAGTATCTGCAAAAATGCATCAAACCACACAGCCAGACTGATAAGGCCAATTACAGACGCTATGGCGCCGCCTACCAACGTTTTCATAAGAACGCCTCCTTACTTTAAAAAATAATTCATCCACGATCGATTTGTTTATACAGTTCACCTGTTTTATAAAAAAGCAATTATACCATACCAACAATTCAAAACAACCCTATTCATCATCAGAGCAAAAATTATTTGAACCGATATTCCGGTCGAAACCAATCAACTTTTGCCGCTGTCTTTGGGGCCGTCATTGGTATTCGATATCGATCCACTTTGTCAGTTGCTTTGCTTCCCCCCCCGCCATACACTGCTGCAGATAAATCTGCCGGGTACCCAGCCGGCACAGGGGATCATCCGGATCAAACGGGGCATAAAAACATTTTCGGGTCAATGTTTCATACCCATCCAGGCTCTCCAGCGATTTTATCAGCCGTTCCCGGGTCAACTCCCGCCCGCACCGCTGCATTGCTTCCAACAGGATATCCGCCACACAGACGCCCATCAAATAGCACGAATTCCATTCGTCCGCCGGGGCCAGCTTTTCCTGGGCTGATCGGTATTTTTGCAACAAAGGGTTCTCCCGAACCGCATAATTGGCGGTTATCAGACCTTCTACCAGTCCCCGGCTCAAGGAATAAAAGGTGGAACACATGGACAACGTGCTGGAGGCCATCCATTGAGGCGTATATTCCATCTGCTGAGCCACCTTGATCATGCGCAAAGCACCGAAAGGCCCCATCCACAACAGAACAACATCCGCCTTCCCTTTACGCAACCGGTTACACACCGAAACCATATCCACGGCATTTCGTTCCACCGGAATCGAGGCCACCAGGGTCTGGTTCATTTTTTTCAGGGCCGCCCGGGCACCTTGTAAACCGCTTCGACCATAGCCGTCATCCTGATAAACAATGGCGATATGACGCTTGCCCAATTCATTGACGGCATATTCACACAGGGCTTCCGCCTCGAAAATATAGGGGGCAAATACAGTAAAAATGGTTCGCCGGGGAGGATCAAACCAGACGCGGGAACCACTCATCGGCCCCACCCAGGGAACTTTCCGGCGAAGCAGATAGTCTTTAACGGCCAGCCCATTGGAAGTGCCGACCCCCCCGATCCAGGCAAAAATGCCGACACTTTCCTGCAGCCGTTTTACCCCGGATTTGGTGCGAGCGGGGTTATACGCATCATCATAGACATGATGAACGATCTTGCGGCCATGGATACCGCCGTTTTCGTTGGCCATGCGAAACCGCAGAGCCGCCCCTTGAACGGTCCCGCCCCAAATCGCCGCCGGCCCGCTCAAAGGACCGGTCTGGCCGATATGAACGGCGCTATCGCTCACACCTTCTTCTGCTTGAACGGGGAAAACCATCCCCATAAAAACAATTGCCAGAACAATCATCCCGGATAAAATAGATTTACGCATCATTTCCTCCCCTGCCGCAAGGCATGTAGAGGTTGTTGGGGCATAAAAACCGCCGGCTTTCCCCATTTTTTCAAAAATGCCGGAACTGCCTGTTGTAATTTTACCTTTCGAAAAATAATCGCCTTGCCGGGCAGTCCGCCAGATAATTGGGCACTTCCGGTCTTCGATCCGTGAGAATGCACCAGGCTTTTCGGGCAACGCTTCTTTTTTATTCTCCGACAATATTTTTTAATATCCGGTCATCAATATCAATCCAGTCCGTCAGAAACTTCCGCCGGCCGTCCGCCAGGCATTTCTGCAGATAAATACGCCGATGCCCCAGACGACACAAGGGGTCATCCGGATCAAAGGGATGAAACGCCAGTTGCCCGCCCAGGGTTTTTTCTTTTTCCAGTTTTTCCAAAACCGTAATTACCCGCTCCCGGGTCAGGTTGCGGCCGCACCGCTGCATTGCTTCGATCAAAACATTGGCGACATGCAGGCCGCCCAGATAGGTATTATCCCATTTATGCGCGGGTGCCAGTCGACTCCGCGCCTCGCGGTATAAAGCCAGCTGGGTGTCCTCATAAGTGGTGGAATTGGCGGTGATCATCCCTTTAATCAACCCCCGGCTGACCGGGTAAAAAGTAGAAAAAGAGGCCAGGGCGGTAGTGCTCATCCACTGGGGAGAATAGCCGCTGCCCCGGGCCACTTTTATCAGGCGCAGCGTGCTGAAGGGATTCAACCAGACCAGAACCACCTCTGCTTCCGCCCGGCGAAGCCGCATCACCGCACTATCCAGTTCGGACTCGGTTTTGGCCACCGGCAGCGCTTCCACAAGAGACAGACGATATTTTTCCAGACCCTGCTTCGCCCCGATCAGTCCCTCTTCACCGTAACGGTCGTCCTGGTAAACAATGGCAATCCGCGACTTGCCCATCTTTTCCACCGCATACTGACACAATTCCGCCGCTTCAAACCGGTAAGCCGGATACAGGGCAAAAATATTTCTTTTCGGCGGCCAAAACCACGCTTTGGCCCCGCTGAGCGGTCCCACCCAGGGAACCTTTCTTTTCACCAGATAATCTTTGACCGCCAGGCCGTTGGCCGTACCCACGCCGCCGGCCCAGGCAAAAATCCCCACGCTTTCGTGCAATCGTTTTACCCCGGCCTTGGTTTTGGCGGGGTTATAGGAATCGTCAAGAATGTGGGGAACAATTTTCCTGCCGTGAATTCCTCCCTGCTCGTTGACCATCATACAGGCCAGCTCCGATCCCCGAACTGCGGTCTCCCACAATTTGGCCGGGCCGGATAAAGGCCCGTAAAGCCCGATGTGAATCTCCGTATCCGTTACACCTTCCGCAGCCCGGGCCGGTGTCCCGATCAGCCCGAGCAACAGCAACAAAACACCGATTCGCCCGACATCCGTTATGGTCTGTTTCCACATATCCCTTACGCTCACATTGCTTTTTGCTGACTTCTGAATATTCGACCCACCATAAATCCCGCCTCAGCGCTTTTCGATTTTCCCCAACAGACCGCCCATCCAGTCTTTCAGACGATCCATCAGGCCCGGCCCCCTGACCGTCAGGGTACCTTCGGCCGTCCGGTCCGCCTCCATGCTTTGCGCGGTAATCCGATATTCTCCCGCAGGAATCGGATCCTCATCGATGATGATATATTTTTCCATATCCGCATTCAGCCCGAGATCCGCCTGCAAAAATTCGGTAATTTTTACCAGCTTGGTCACTTCCGTTACAAATTCTCCCTTCTCCCCGATGTCTGCTTCGGCAATGGCCACCGCCGGAGCCTCTTCATCGTTTTTCAAAGACATGCTGATAAACACCGAATCGCCCGGCATAAAGCCACTGCCACGAAAAACAAGGGGGGTTTCGTTGACCAGGCGGGCCACCCCGAGCCGAACCGTTTCGGGAGTCACCTGTAACGTGGGCCCCTGATTGCAGACAAAGGAACGGCTGTCCGGCGTCACGGCGCAGCCCGCTGCCCACAGAATAACGGCTGCCATCACTAAGCCCACCCTCCATTGTATTCTCCGATTTACCGAATGAATATTTTTCTTCATGGCATAACTCCTTATCCAATAAAGCAATTAAACCCCTGCCTCTCTTTAGTATCTTAACAAATCAGAACACAAATAGACAGCGCTTTATCCTTCCGCCGGCAAAAAAACAATTGACAAGAACCGGTTCCCGATATGCATAATGGTCCGATTTGGGATATAATTATCGGTTGTTCCGGATTTGCCGGAACCCTTCGGAATTTCCGGAACCAGGGTGTTCAGGAAAACATGCTTGCTTTGCCGAAGAAATATATCCGCTGCAAAACAGGCACCGAAAATAGTACCAAAGAGGAAACAAGGCGATGCAATATCGATCAAAGGCCCGGCTGTTGTACTTAACCGTTCTGATAATCCTCCCGCTTTTGGGGGGCGGCGGCTGCCGATCGGGGAAAAACGGGGCCGATTCGAAAACCCCCCGAGAAACGTCGGTCCGTCCGGTGCAGGTCTTTGAACTGCAAAAAAACGATCATTTTGACAGACGCACTTTCCCGGGCACTGCCAAGGCTTTGCAGGAAACCCGGTTGTCCTTTCGCGTGTCCGGCCCCCTGGTGGACTTTACGGTGGATACCGGCCAATTTTTTCCGCGGAACGCCGTGATTGCCAAAATTGATCCCCGGGATTTCAGGATCCGTATCAAAACCATGGAGGCGCGTCTGGATGCCGCCCGGGCGGATTATGCCGAGGCCAGGCTTCAGTTTGGCCGCTATCAGAAGCTGGTGGCGGAAAATGCCGCGGCCCAAGCAACCTTTGACCGGATCAAAAGCGTTTTTGAAAAAGCCGAAGCGCAGGTCGAAACCGCCGTCAGAAATCTGGAGAACGCTCGCAATGCCCTGGCGGACACTGTCCTTTACGCCCCCTTTGCCGGTTATGTGGACCGGCAGTTCGTGGAAAACAGCGAAATTGTTCAGGCCGGCCAGCCCATCGTCTCAATGGTCGATCTGTCCGCTCTTGAAGTTCAGGTGGCCCTGCCCGAAGACATGCTGCCGACGGTCGATCGTTTTCAGACTTATCAGTGCCGGTTTGCCGCCCTTCCCGGCCGGACGTTTACAGCGCAGTTTAAAGAAGTCGGCAAACAGCCCAATCCTTCCAAGCACACCTTTCCGCTTACCCTTCTTCTGGAAGGACTGCCGGAAAACACCCCCCTTCGGCCGGGTATGGCCGCGCAGGTTACCATTACCATAGCCCGGCAGGACACCCGGCCGGTTTTTGTGGTGCCCGTATCCGCCGTGGTAAATGACCATAACAACCAGGCCTATGTCTGGATTGTCCAGCCGGAGGCCGGTCGGCTCCGGCGTCAGCCCGTGGAAGCGGGCTCCTTGCGTAAGAACGGTATGATTGAGATAACCGGGGATCTGCAAGCCGGACAGCTGATTGCAAGCGCCGGCGCGCATACCTTGACGGCAGCGCAGAAAATCCGGGTCATGGCTCCGGTCAGTGAAACGAATACCGGTCGGGAGCTTTAAACCAGCCGGCGGCATCCGGTCGGATTTACAAAAATTGGAACATTCAGGCGCAAAATAAACGGAAAAAATAAATTTGATGGCACTTGCCGATTATGCCCTTCGCAACCGGGTGGTTACCAGTTTCGCCCTGTTTCTGGTTTTTGCAGGCGGTATCTTTGCCTACTGGAATATGGGAAAACTGGCGGATCCGGTCTTTACCATAAAAACCGCACTGATTGTCACTCCCTATCCGGGCGCCTCGCCCCGGGAAGTTGATCAGCAGATTACCCGGGTTCTGGAAGAGTATGTCCAGGCCGCAGACGAAGTCAAGACGATCCGCTCCACCTCCCGGGCCGGTATATCCCTGATTTACGTGGATATGCACGAATACAACCAGACCGACCAGATCCAGCAGTTGTGGGACATTCTGCGCCGCAAAGTAGAACTGGCCCAGACAGCCCTGCCGCCCGGCGCCCGCCCTTCCATTGTCTACGACGACTATAGTGATGTTTACGGCATATTCCTGGCGCTGACCGGCGACGGGTACTCCAATGCCCAGCTGGAAAGGTACGCGGATTACATCAAACGCGAACTTTCCCTGGTGAAAGATGTGAAGCGCATTCAGCTATATGGTATTCGCACCGAATGCATAACCGTTACCATTAATCGGGACAGAAGCGCCCAGCTGGGCATCCCTCCGGGCCGTATTGTCCAGTTGCTGAATGCCCAGAACGAGATTATCAGTCAGGGAGAGCTCATTTCCGGCGATTACCGGATCCGTGTGGATTCCAGCTCCGACACCTTCCACTCGGCCGGGGATATCGGGGAGCTGATCATTCAGGGACACGATGCGGAACAGTTCCGGCTGAAGGATCTGGCCGAAATCAGCCGGGGCTATATCCGGCCTTCAGAACCGGTCATGCGCTTCAACGGCCAACCGGCCATCGGCATCACCATCTCCGCCGCCCATGGCGCCAACGTGGTGGAAATGGGCGAAGCGGTCGGCCGCCGTCTGGAGGAATTAATGCAAAACCTGCCGGCAGGGGTCAATATCGATGGTGTCTACTATGAATCGCAATTCGTCAAAGATTCCATCAAAAAATTCATGACCAATCTGCTGGCCTCGGTGGGCGTAGTTATCCTAGTACTGCTTCTGGCCATGGGCTTTCGCAGCGGTATGATCATTGCCGGCAACCTGATTTTTTCCATCATGGGCACCTTGATTGTCATGATGATCTGGGGCATCAACCTGCAACGCATCTCGATTGCGGCCATGATACTGGTAATGGGTATTATTGTGGACAATGCCATCGTGGTCACCGAAGGCTCGCTGGTCGATCTGCAGCGCGGGCAACCGCGGGATAAAGCGGCTGTTGACCCCGCCAGACGGACCGCCTGGCCGCTGTTGGGCGCCACTGTTATCGCCTGCCTGGCCTTTGCGCCCATTTATCTGGCGCCCAGCAATGTCGGTGAATTTTGTGCCAGTCTTTTCCAGGTGGTTTCCGTGGCCCTCATGCTGAGCTGGATTCTGGCCATGACCCAAACGCCCGTATTCAGCTATCGCTTTTTAAAGCTTTCGGCCCGGGCCGCCCGGACGCAGCCGCATTCCAGCCGACCCTATCAAATTTACCGCGCTCTTCTTCTATGGACGCTCCGGCACCGTCTGCTGACGCTGGCCGGCGTTCTGCTGTTATTCGTGCTGGGCAATATCGGTTTTGGCCACGTTCCCAAAGTCTTTTTTGCCGATTCCGACATGGAGCAGTTTTTTATCGATTATCGGCGGCCGGAAGGGGTCCACCTGCAGGCGGTATCCCAAGACCTGAAAAAAGTGGAAGACCATCTGGCCACCCTGCCTGAAGTGCAGAGTTACGCCACCTGTGTGGGACAGGGCCCCCCCCGCTTTGCCGTGTCCATAACGCCGGAACCGACCAACGATTCCTTTGGACAGATTATTGTCAATGTCAAAGACTATCGCACCATCGACCGCCTGATCCGCCATCTGTCCGCATGGTTTCCCGAACATTTACCCCGGGGAGAGCCCCATATATGGAAATATATTAACGGCCCCAATGCGGACTATGATGTAGAAGCGCGTTTTACCGGCCCGGACCCCCGGCAATTGCGGATACTTGCGGAAAAAGCCAAAACCGTCATGCGCCGCGAAGCGCTGGCCCGAAACGTCTGCGACGACTGGCGGGAGCGGGTCATAATTGCCGATGTGGATTACTCCCAGCAGAAAGCAAGACCGGCCGGGGTCGAACGCCGGGATCTGGGCTACGCGCTGCAAAGTGCCACGGACGGTTTAACCGTGGATATTTTCCGCGAAAATGAAGAAATGATCCCGGTGCGCATACAATACAGTGATCAGGAGATCGACAGTATTCATACTCTGCCGATCTGGGGGGCCAAAGGGACCAGCATCCCCTTTGGTCAGGCCATTACCCGGTTCAATGTCCGCTGGGAAGATCCGATTATCCGGCGGTATAACCGGCGCCATGTAATCCGGGCGCAATGCGATCCGGTTCTGGGCGTAACCGCAGACACGCTGCTGAAAAAAGTTCGGCCCCGGATAGAGGCCTTTGAACTGCCCCGGGGGTATCAACTGGAATGGGAGGGAATCTATGAAGACTCCCAGGAATCCCAGGCCGCCACCCGGAAATATTTGCCCGTGGTATTAATTATCATGCTTTTTATCCTGGTAGCGCTTTTTAACACCATCCGCCAGCCGCTGATCATTGTCCTGGTTATTCCCCTGGCCATCATCGGCATCAGCGCAGGGCTGCTACTGTTCCGGCAAAATTTTTCCTTCCTGGCCATTCTGGGCACCTACGCCCTGATCGGCATGTTAATCAAAAATGCCGTGGTCCTGCTGGATGAAATCGACGCGGAAATCCGCGCCGGCAAAAAGCCCTTCACGGCCGTGCGGGATTCTGCGGTAAATCGTATGCGCCCGGTGATGATGACCTCGCTGACCACCATCTGCGGCATGGCACCTCTGGTTACCGACCCCCTGTTTTCCTCCATGGCGGTAACCATTATGTTCGGCCTGGCTTTTGCCACGGTATTAACGCTTTTTGTGGTGCCGGTACTTTACTCCCTGTTTTTCCGGATTACCTATGAAGAAAACACCCCCTAACCGCGCGAGGATATATATGAAGGATGCGAGCCCACCCGCGACCGGCCAAAAAATATTACTGCTGGCCTGTCTCGTGTTGCTGCTGCTGCCGGAAGCGCTTCCGGCCGGCACGCAGGCCAGACTGAACGTGAACGAAGCGGTCCAGGAAGCAATTGCCGGCAATCCCGTTATTGAACAATACGAACAGAGGATTCAGAGTGCCCGATATACGGCCAAAAGCACACGGGCCGACTTATTCCCGGAGGCTGTCGCCGAATACGGTTACACGGGACTGAAAGAAACACCGATCATAAAAATGCCCACCGGTTCTTTTGATGCGGCCCATCGCAACCAGTATAACTGGTCTGTGTCCATCATTCAGCCGCTTTTCACAGGATTTGCTTTGAGCGCCCGCTACCAAAAGGCCAAACTGGAAACCGAAATTCGCCGCCTGGAAAAACAACAGGTCATTCTCGACCTGACGCAGGAAGTGAAAAGCGCCTGTTATAATCTGCTTCTGGCCCAAAAACTTTTAACCGTAGCCGAAGAAGAGGTTTCCGCCCTGACCGCCCACGATAAAGACGCCCGCTTGTTTTACCAACAGGAACTCATCCCCCGAAACGATCTCCTGCGTTCCCAGGTTGCCCTGGCCGATTCCCGGCAGAAACGGCAAAACAGTCGGAACCGGGTGGAAAAAGCCCGGGTTCAGTTAAACCGGCTGCTGCATCGCCCCCTGGAGGCCCCCATTGTTGTGAGGGATATCCAGGATACCCCGGAACTCACCGGAGATTATCAGGAATATGCCGGCCGGGCGATCCGGCAACGGCCGCTGATGGCCTCCGTTCAGGCCGGCCTGGAAGCGATGGGATTGGACAGAAAAATGGCCCGGAGCGGCCTTTATCCGGAAATCTCGCTGATCGGAAGCTATCAGCAATCCGGTGATGGGCCCCGGGCCCGGCATAACGATTACACCAACAGTTACAACACCAGTGTGAGCGTACAAGCCACCTGGACATTCTGGGACTGGGGCAAAGACCGTCATCAGGCCGCGGCGGTTGAATACCGTATGAAATCTCTGGCCGCCCGCATCGATTCACTGCGGGACCAGATCCGCCAGCAGGTTAAAAACGCCGTGCTGGATTGTCAGATGGCCCGGGAAAACATTGCCACTGCCGAAACGGTTCTGACGCAGGCCCGGGAAAACTACCGCATTACCAACCTGCAATATCAGCAGCAGGTAGCCACCTCCACGGACGTCCTGGATGCCCGCACCTATCTTACCCGGGCGGACACCAACTACTACAATTCCTTATACGGCTATTTAAGCGCCCTGGCCGAATTAACCCGGGTCGTCGGCGGGGATGTCCCCGATGACACGGGACAATAACCCCCCGGACAATCATCCCGCCCGCATCAGCGCTTGATCAATATCGCCAATGATGTCCTGCACATTTTCCACGCCTACGGCCAGACGAACCAGGCCGTCTTTAATACCCAGCTCCACCCGTTCCGCTTTGGTTTTATCGTAATAACTGATGGTTGCCGGATGCGTAATCAACGACTCCACTCCCCCCAGGCTCGGTCCGATACTGATGATCCGCAAGGCACTGAGAAAGGCCAGCACATATTCATTATCGTCTTTGACCTCAAAGGTCACCACCGCCCCGAAGCCTTTCATCTGTCGCTGAGCCACCGCATAATGCTGATGACTCGGCAGGCCGGGATAATAGACCCGGTTGACCCGGGGATGGTTTTCCAGGTATTCCGCCACAACCTGGCCGTTTTCATTCAACCGCTGCATGCGCAACTCAAATGTTTTTAACCCGCGAATCAGCAAATAGGAAGAATTGGGGTCAATAACGCCGCCGGTAATCTTTAAATAGTCCCGGATCGGTTCCGTCAACGCTTTTTTGCCCAAAACCACGCCGCTGAGTAAATCATTATGCCCGCCCAGATATTTGGTGGCGCTGTGGACAACCAGATCAACGCCGTATTCCAGAGGCTTCTGGTTGTAGGGCGTGGCAAAGGTACTGTCGGATATCACCAGAATGCCCCGATCTTTGAAGATATTCATCAGCCGTTCCAGATCCATGATATTCAGATAGGGATTGGTGGGAGACTCGGAAAAAAACAGGCGGGTATTGGGTTGGATGGCCTTCTTCATGGCCTCGTAATCACACATCTTGACAATGGTGCAGGCGATATTAAATCTGTCCAGGCAGGTTTTGCAGAATTCCAGCGTTCGGCGGTAGGCATCATCTGTGATAATAATATGGTCCCCGCTTCGCAGCAAGGCAAACAGAGAGGTGGTAATCGCGCTCATGCCGGAAGAAAACAAAATGGCGTCTTCCGCCTCCTCCAGCGCCGCCAGTTTTTTTTCGGCGGCGATTTCCGTGGGATGCCCGTACCGGCCATATTCAAAGCGTCCCACAGCTCCCTGAGCCAGCTGTCGAATCTCTTCCACATTACGAAAAATAAAAGTCGAGGTCTGAACAATGGGAGTAGTTACAGCCCCGTACTCGTTATACCGGACTTCTCCCGCATGCACCGATCGTGTGGAAATTCCCTGGTTTTTTTCATCGCTCATAGCTGTACTCCCGATCCGCCCTGCATAATGGCAATTTTCCGCTGTTCGCAAGACCTGTTGACATATACCGGGCCGGCACCATTCTTTGCGTACTCTGGCCCGAAACGGTCGCGGTCAGTTCTGTCTTGCGGCGATTATACAAAAATCTGGAACGGACCGGAAGGATTTTTTCACGAACAAAACCCGCAATTCCTCCTTGCCCGAACACGATAAGGCGCCGGTCAACGATCACGCTTGTCCGCCGCGGCTTCTGCCGGCACAATCACCACCCGGGCACTTTCGGCATTATGGAAATACCTTCTGGCCAGCCGGTTCATTTCTTCCACAGTGATGGCCTGGTAATCGGACAAAAACGTACGGCACCAGTCCAGCATTTCGGGATGCGCCGTGGAACCGCTCAGGACACTGTTCAACCAGTATCCGTTGGTTTCCACCCGTTGCCGGATATGGGTCAGGATGGGGTCCTTGGCGCGACGCAGTTCCGCCGCCGTCACCCCGTTTTCTGCAATATCCGCGATAATGGCTCGTATCCGGGAGGTCACCTCTTCCGCGGCCTCCGGTGCGATCCGGGCTACGGCGTGAAAAACGCCGTATTCGGGATACGCCCGGGAGGGATCATTATAGGCATACTGCGAATAGGAGTGGCCCGCTTCCTCCCGGATCCCTTGACGCATACGTTCGGTAATCACATCGGATAATACGGAAAAACGCCGGGTCTGGTGAATATCCCAGAAATCATCCGTGGGCCAGCAGACATCAACCAATCCTTTTTTGATCTCTGTCGGTACCACCAGCCGGCAGGACTCTCCTTCGGGAAAATCGGGACCGGCCCGTTCCGGTGACGGCGGCGCGGGTACAGGAGGGAACAACTTTTGACCGAAGTAGGCCGCCGCGGCCTGGATCAGCGATTTCTCATCAAAATCCCCCACTACGGATATTTCCGGGACGGATTGCGATACGGCCTGATAAACCCAGTCCCGAATGTCCGCCAGGGATACGGCGGAAAACCGGTCATAACCGGCCGGCATCCCGATCCGGGTATCGCCCCCGGCCAGAAACCGATAGCCCTCCAGCGTCATAGCGCCGCTGATGGTATGCTGAAGTTCTTCATAATGCTGTTCGAAACGTTCCAGAGACTGCTGATAGGCCTCCTGACGACAGCCGAAATCCATGAAAAACGTATAAAACAACTGAAACAGCAGCTCCAGCTCGTCGGAAGCACATTGCCCCTTCAGAATAAAATTTTCCGGGGAAACGGAAAAACGGATACCCGCTTTTTTACCGGCCAGCGCCCGGTTTACATCCTCTTTCTTCATCTTCCCGAAACCACTCTGGTTGACAACCGCCGTACCCAACTCGCACAAAGCCGGCTGATCTGACGGCTCCGCCGATTCCCCCGCGCCGAAGACCACCCGCGCGATGACCTGGTTGGCTTTAAAATCGGTTTTCTTATAGTTCAAGCGGACCTGACTGGCAAAGGTTACCCGGCCGACGCCGATCTCTTTCAGATAATCACGATTAACAATTTCCCCCGGCGGCGGCGCCGGTAAATAGGGAAACTGCAACGCTTCGGCTTCTTCCGGCGGCGAAACGGCCTCCTCCTGACTGCGCTTATAAACGGAAAGAATCCGCTCCTCGGGCCGCCCGGTTTTTTCCGTAATAGCGACCTTTCCCGTCACCAGAATCAGCCGGTTTTCTTCAGGCCAGGAGGCACGCAGCGCCTGATGCAACTGTTCCGGCGTCACCGCCTCCACCACCGGGGCCAGCAGTTGCCGGTCCTGTGCCGGAGACTGAAAGACTCTGTCCCGGGCCAGGCAACCCTGGAGCTGTGCCGCCAGAAAACCGCTTTCCCGGGTAGCGGCCTGTTTCACCGCCCGGTCCAGAGAAGCCAGGACTTCCTTTTTCACCCGTGCGACTTCCGCGGCTGTAAAGCCGTGTAAAAGCGCCTGCCGCAGGGTCTGCTCAATTCCTTCCAGCGCCTGCGACCAGTTTTCCGGGACGCAGCTGGCCGAAATCGAGGAATAAACAATTTCCCGGAAAACACGGCCGGCACCGCTTGAGGCCGACAGGAAAGGCGGCTGACGGCTTTCTTCCAGCGCATCCAGCCGGTAATTGACAATCCGGTAGGCCAGATTCCGGATCAACTCCTGTTGAACCCGCTCCAGAGAATCATGCGGCCGGGGCTCCTGCCGGATGGTTTCCAGAACAACTTCCGTATCACCGGCCTCTTCTTCATAATGGTAGAAAGCGGAAAGCCCCTGATGCCGAACTTGGCCGAAATCCGGGACCGGCTGCGCCGGGGCTCTGGGCGCCAGGCCGGAAAATTTTTCCGCCAGCAGTTTTTCCGCCACCGCCGTATCAAAATCACCGACCATCACCAGAATCAGCCTTTCCGGCCGATACCAGGTATCGTAAAACAGCCGCAGATCATCACTGCCGGCCTCTTTTATCACTTTTTCCAGTCCGATCGGGAGCCGTTCCGTTACCCGTGCCCCGGCCAGCTCAAAATTAAGGGCGGCCTTGTAGGTTCGATACCCCACCGAATCCCGGGTTCGTTTCTCTGCCAGAATTACCGCCCGCTCCCGGTCCACCTCAGCCTCCGGAATTAAAGCCCCCCTGGCATAGTCCTGCATCACCAGCAAGCCCTTTTGCAGGCTTTCCCGGTCCCCGGAGGGCAAGTGAAGGTCATAAACGGTACGAAAAAAACCGGTACGGGCGTTGGCGTCATTGCCGAAACGCATGCCGATATCCTGGAAATACTTGATCAACTCCCCGGGAGGGAAATGCTCCGTCCCGCAAAACAGAAGATGCTCCAGAAAATGGGCCAGCCCCCGCTGAGACGTCTTCTCGTGAAAGGAACCGGCCTCAACCATCAAATGAACATGAACCCGCTTTTCCGGGCGCTGGTTTTCCAGCAACACGTATCGGAAACCATTTTCAAATTGCCCCCAGACGACCGCCGGATCCGGCTCCAGATCGCTGTAGGCCTGGGGAAAATCGTTTTCCGGCACAAAATCGGGCCACTGGGGCCGACAACCGCCGCTCCAGGCCGATTCCACCACCATCAAACAAAGCAGCAGCGCCAGGACTGCCGGTACTTTCGCCTTTGGGATAATCTTCATCAAGCTACCTCCGCCCAGCCATTTTCGGGCACAGTCACCGTCTTTCCGAACCGGGGTATAATAAACCGTCCTTTGCCGCTGGTGTGTTCCGCTGCCAGCCGTCCGATTCGCTCCGCCGGTTCCGCAATCCCCTCATCCGCAAGCTGAAAGGTGCCGAAATGGATGCCTACCGAATATCGGGATTCCAGGGCCAGATGCATCTGCCAGGCCTCCTCCGGGTTCAGGTGAACCGATCCCATCATCCAGCGGGGCCGGTAAGCGCCGATGGGAATAAAGGCCAGGGCCATCGGCCCGAACCGTCGATAAATGTCCCCAATAAACCGGCCATATCCGGTATCACCGGCAAAATAGACCGGTCCCCGGCTGCCCTGCACCACAAAACCACCCCACAGGCTGCGATTATAATCCCAGAGACCCCGCCGGGAAAAATGGCGGGCGGGCGCAAAAGAGACCGTCACCGACCCCAAGGACATGGATTCCCACCAGTCTAACTCTTTGACCCGTCGCAAACCATGCCGGTATAAGATGCGCCGGTTGCCCAGACCGGCCACCAGCAACGGATTATCCCGCCGGACCAGTCGCCGCAGGGTGGGAATATCCATATGATCATAATGATTATGCGTCAGCAATACCAGATCGACAGCCGGCAACTGGGCCAGGGTAATGCCCGGTGGATGGGAGCGCCGGGGACCCGCCCAGGAAACCAGGCCGGGATGACGGGACCAAATGGGATCGGTCACAATATTGAGCCGGTCGGTTTGAATCAGGACGGTAGCGTGATTCACCACCAGATACCGCAATTCACCCGGCTCCGCCTTGGGCGGCGGGGTCTCGCCGGGTCTGCCGGCCACCATCCGCGGCCACAGCCTTCGCCGACCGCTCAGCCCCCACTTGATAAGGTCCCACGCGGTGTGCTTCTTAACCGGTTCCCGATTAACAAACCGGAGACCGGTGAAGGTTGTCCGGGTACGGCTGGTATACTTTTCCGCTGCCTCTTCCGGCGTCTCTGAATGCTTCAAGGAACGAATCGTTCCCCGCTCGGCCCGCTGCTGTGAAACCCGATTCATTACCACCCCGTTGCCGCACCTGCCAAAACTGCGGACGAACAGAAGATCACCCTTCTGCAGAGCCGGCCCGCGGCGGCGCGATTCCCCCAAACCGGCTGGCCTGCGCTCCGCTGTTAAATGGAAGCAAGTTCCTCATACATCTCGATAACCGGAGGCTCGGCCAGCAGGGGATCGAGAGCGACAAACACCTCTTTAAAATAGCCGGTACTGCTGTGCGTCAACAGGGCTTCGGCGTCTTTATATTTCTCATAGAAAAGAAAGCAGCCGGAATCATTCTGCCCCCGGTTCAAGGTGTAGGCCAGGGTCCCCTCCTCCGCTTTGACCTTGCCCACCAGTTCCCGCAACAGTCGTTCCATTTCCGCTTCTTCGCCCGCTTTGGCCTTCAGCCTGGCAATCACAACCATGTTTTCTCCTGCCCAATGATTAGGAATCGTTTTTGAACCCGCCCGGCGCCGGCCGGAACAAAAGGCCGACCGAACCAACAATTTTGTTGAATCTTTATATAATATAAGCCAAAAATAAAGAAAAAGAAACCCCAATCGGAGGAAGGACATCCTTTATGGTCATGCTTTCCGTCACTCACACGCCGGGCCGGCACTGCGCCAGTACCGGCCTGGGCGACCTGCTGGCCTACCATGGTCAGCCGCTGAGTGAACCTTTCTGTCTCGGTCTGGGGGCCGGCCTGGGGCTGTGGTATCTGAACGATCCCGCTTTGCCGGCTTCGCGTATGATCCATGTCCGTTCCGCCGATCTGGAAACCCAGTTTTTTCGCCGCCTGAAGATACCCTTCCAGTGGGAACAATTTAACACTCCGGAAGAAAGCCAGCAGGCCCTGTGCGCCCGCCTGGACCAGGGGCGCCCGGCCATTATCCTGACGGACATCTACTATCTGCCCTATTACAACTCCCGGACCCATTTCCCGGGCCACCTGATTGCCGTCTGGGGCTATGACCCGGAAACCGGGGAATTTTTTGTCACCGATACGGAGCGGGAGCACCTGCAGTCGGTCCCGTTCCGGGACCTGGCGGCGGCCCGCTTCTCCGGCGGCGGCATTTTTCCGTTGGCGGGCAATCAGTTTGCTCCCTCCGGACTGTCACTGCCGGATGATCTGGCGCCGATTATTGTCACCGCCATCGTTGACAACAGCCGCACACTTTTAGACGACCGCTTTCCGGAGCAGGGAATCCGCGCCCTGGCCACCTGGCAGCGGGAACTGAAGCAATGGCAGCAGTTCCCGGACCGGCAATGGACGGCCCGCCTGGCCTATCAGGTCATCGAAAAACGCGGCAGCGGTGGCGGCGGATTCCGAAAAATATACAGTGAATTTCTGGAGGAAGCTTCCGGATTCGTGCCCGCCATCGTCTCCTGTCAACTGGTGGAACGGATGCGGAAATGCGCAGACGCCTGGACCGCCCTGGCTGACGCACTGAAAAACGCCTCGGAAAACACCGCCCCGGATTTCCGTAAAATTGCGGCTTGTCTGGAAAAAGTCCAAAAAGCGGAATATACCTACCACCAGGCGGCGCTCCGGCTTCATCATGATTGACATTCACCACCATATCCTGCCGGCGGTTGATGACGGTGCCGAAAACCTGGCGGAATCCCTGCAAATGGCCCGGATGGCCCGAAAAGACGGCATTACCGACATCATCGCCACCCCCCATTTACTGGAGTCTTCCCTGACCTGGGAAACCATCCGGGAAAGTACCGACAATTTGAATAACGCCCTAAAAGAAGCGGAGATCGACCTCCGGGTCCATCCCGGCGCAGAAATCGCCACCCACCTGCTGGGCAACCGGGAACACTGGCTGGGGCTGGCCGGCTCCCACCATCTGCTGGTGGAGTTTTCCCCGTACAACCTTCTTCCCGGGGCGGAACGGATTTTTGCTTATCTGACGCACATGGGATATCAGGTCATCATCGCCCATCCGGAACGAAATGCCGCCGTTATCCAACGGCCGGAACGACTGTTGAAAATGCTCACGCCGGGTGTCTCCCTGCAGATCACCGCCGGCAGCCTGACGGGAGATTTCGGAAAAAATGTTCGCAGTTGCGCCCGGTACCTGATTAAAAGACAGGTTGTGAAATACATCGCCACCGACGCCCATAATGCCCACAGCCGCCCCCCCATCCTGTCCCGGGCGGTTCGGCAGGCGGCAAAATTCGCCGGTCAGGAGGCCATTCTGCCCCTGGTGGAAGACAACCCCCGGGCCATCGTAACCGGCCGGCCACTGGCGGACAATCCGGAACAACCTGCGTCTTAGCCGTTCTGAAGATACTTTTGGATATCCGCAAAAATCGCCGGCAGTCTTCCGGATTTCGGCAAAGTGGCGAAAATGGCGGGCACCACCCCCCGTTTTTTGACTTTGGCCCGGGTTTCGAAAAAGTTGAGATCAAACACCCAGCTGGCCTGCAACAACTTCAAATCGTTCAAGCACTTTACCTCCCCGCTGTCCACCGGGCAATGCCGGGAAACCGCCTGAACCACTTCCGAAGAAACCCCGCCGGTATCCGGCAATCCCAGCCGAACCGCGGCATGTATACCGTCGGCCGCTCCCTGATAGCTTTGCAGGCATACCCGCCAGATATCCAGCTTGTCCGCATCCCGCAACAGCTTAATCAGCAATAATTCCAAGCCACTGTGGTCCGGGGGGATACGCGCCAGATTATGGCAGGCCACCGCCTGCTCCAGACAATTTTTTTCCACCGGATGATAATCGGCAAGCAACCGCTGTTCCCGGATCACCTCCAGACCCAATTGTGCATGATCGACCGAATGCCGGTCAATAAAGGTACCATAGGCTTGAAACTGCTGGAAACGTCCGATATCGTGCAGCAGGGCGGCGGCTTCCGCCAGCAGAAGATCCGCCTCCGGCAATCCCAACTCCCGGCCCAGATCGACAATCTCCTCACAGACCCGCCGGGTATGATCCCGCTTCAAAATATACGGCCCGGCGTCGGCCGCTTCCCGGATAAACCGTTCCCCATAATGCGCAAACCGCCGCTGTAACCTGAACAGATCCGCCGGGGTCATACCGGAACCTTGCCCCCTGTTTTCTCATAACAATTTTTAAAAACCATTTCGCTCCGCCAGCGGCCGCAACCGGGGGCCGCTGGCAAAAAACCGCTCCACCGTCTCTGTATACTGCTGCGGCCGGGGAGCTTTCAATATCTTTTTCAAATATTGATCGCAATCCAAAAAAGACAGACCATAATACCGCCAGAACCCCTTCATCTTGTTCAAAACATGGGCGGGGCCGCTTAGCCGGGCGCTGTAAGCGGCCAAGAGGGCGTCATGAAACTGCTTCATTTTCGGCAGGTTATTGGAAATATCACCGTCCCCGCCGGTTTTGAGCAGGTGCGGCAGAAACGGCGCGCTCAGGCAGCCGCGGCCGATCATCCAGCGGTCGACGCCGGGAAAACGGCGGGACAAAACAACAAAGTCATTTACGGTCCGGATATCACCGTTATAAACCACCGGACAGGCGGTTTCCGCCGCGACCCGGGCAAAAGCGTCCAGATCCACCCGGCCTTCGTAGCGCTGCCGGCCGAGCCGGGGATGCACAATCAGCTCTGCCAGGGAGTACCGATTGAAAACCGGCAACAGACGCTGCAACTCCTCCGGGCTGTCCCATCCCAACCGGGTTTTTATGGAAAGGCTTCCCCGCAGGCGGGGGAGAGCCGCCTCCAGAAAGGCTTCGATGCGGTCCGTATCCGGCAGGAGACCGGCCCCCCGGCTTTTCCGGACCACGGTGGGAAAGGGACAGCCCAGATTCCAGTTGACGATACCATGCCCCAGGTCATGAAAATAATTGGCCAGGGTGACAAAGTCCCCGGCCGTGTTGCTTAAAATCTGCGGAAACACCGGCAAGTGCCGGTTGTTTTCCGGCAGAACATCCCTGACATGAGCCGGTTTGATCTTTTTGTCCCGCCGGCTGGAAATAAAAGGAGCCACCGCCGCATCCAGGCCGGACCAGTGTTCGGCAAAGACCCGGCGGAAGACATGATCGGTCAAGCCCTTCATGGGCGCCAGGTAAAGACGGGGGGGAGAGGCGGCGGGGTCCGTCATAGCCGCCTTAAAACGGCCCCTGGGCGGTCAACGCCTGGCGAATGGTTTCGATCCGCCGGCGGTTGACACCCAGGTCGGAATAGCCCAGGCGGGAAGCGGAGCGGACATGGATCAGCGACTCGTCGGGAAAGTAAAACTCCCCATCATCGACAAAGCGAAAGATCAACGAGCGAAAGGTGGCCCGGATATAATCCGGTTCACTGACCACAATTTCCGTGCGCGGCATCTGCTGTAAAATATTCAGCAGATGCTTGCGGGCCTGTTGTCGCTCGCCTTCATAGGCAATGGGCGCGATCCCGTGGCGTTTGTCCGCCGCCTGGCTGTTAACGCAGTTGGGCGTATTCGGGCAGGGTCTCAAGCGGCCGTCGGTTACCCCCGGTTTGGGGCTATTCCCGCTGCAGCCGGCACTGACCATCAGATAAAAAATCAAGGGCAGCGTTTGCGGTTTCATACGTTTCTCTCCAGCAGTCGTTGCCGGTTACCGGCGAAAAACGATCGGGCCCACGCGGCGATATACCTCCGCAGAGGCCAAACCGTCGGCCGAGTCTGTTGTTCGTCCAAAAATTTGCATTTCCATCTGTCCGGAAAAAACTTACACTGTTTTCGTATACAAAAAACGATTAACCGCCGGCGGCAGTGCCGACCGGATTTCAGGCGGGAAAAAATCATGCCCTTTGTCAACCATCCCGGTCTTCCCGGCCGGGTTTATGTTCCCGAGCCAAAGAAGAACCGGAAGCAGAAGCACCCCTGTCCCGACTGCCTCGACTGCCAGATGTGCAGCGGAAGCCGCTGCCGGGTCTGCCGGAAATCTTCGCCACCAGACCACAAAAACAGGGGCCTTTCCGAAAAGGGGGTAAAGATCGACGATCACCCCTGATGCACGCGCAAAAATGGACGTCAGGCAATTTCCGGCCGGGTTCAATTGATCGGCAGAACCGGGTCAACCGTTTAACAACGTTTGAACCGCGGCGGCATCATAGGCCCGGTCCAGCAACGGCCCCTGCTTAAGTTGCGGGATCCGGTCCGTAAAGGATTCTCCTTCTTTCTGATAAAAAATCCCGATGGGAATCCGGTCCTCTCCGGCTTCCGCCAGCGCCAGGGCCCGGACGCGATCACCGGGATCATGGTCGCTGTCTTCCAGCTCGTAGACCCGCTTTTTATACCAGCCGTGGGTCTGGACCCGGTTGAACGATACACAGGGCTGCAGAATATCCACCAGACTGAAGCCCCGGTGTCGTATCGCCGCGACCATGGTTCGGACCAGATGGTCCCGGCTGCCGGCAAATCCCCGGGCGACAAAACCGCCGCCCATAACCAAAGCCGCCGCCAGGGGATTCAATGGTTCGGCAATCACGCCGCCGTGCTGCATCTTGGTAACAAAACCCCGGTCCGAGGTGGGCGAAGACTGCCCCTTGGTCAGGCCGTAGACCTTATTGTTGTGCACCAGCAGCGTAATATCGATATTCCGGCGCAGGGCGCTGAGAAAATGATTGCCACCCTCACCGTAGCAGTCGCCGTCTCCGGAGTTGACAATAATGGTCAAAGCATGATTGGCCAGTTTGGCCCCGGTGGCTACCGGCAGCGCCCGGCCGTGCAGGCCGTGAAAAAAATTACAGCGCAGAAAATGGGGGGTTTTGCCGGCCTGGCCGATTCCGGAAACCAGCAGAACCTTTTCCGGCGGCAGCTCCATTTCCGCCAAAGCGGTTTTCATGGCCTCCAGAATCGAAAAATTACCGCAACCCGGACACCATTTGTTTTCAAAATCGCATTGATAATCAGTAACATCAGCCATGATTCTCTCCTTCAACGGCCTGATAGCGGTCCATAATGTCTTCCGGCGTCAGGGGACGCCCGTCATACTGCAAAATCGCCCCGGCCGGGGTCAGACCCGTCTCCTGGCGGAGCAGGCGCCCCAGTTGGGCGGTGGCGTTGGCCTCCACAGTAATAATCCGCTTTGCCTTCGACATAACCGCAGCCGCGGCTTCCCCCGGAAACGGCCAGAGGTCGCAAAAGTTCACCGCCCCCACATCATGGTCCTGCTTCCGCAGACGGTCCACCGCCTCATTAAGAGCACCGGCCGTGGAACCCCAGCCCACCAGAAGCGTTCCGGCTTCGGAATGTTTTTCTTCCGGCGGGCGCATTTCGGCAACCATGGCGGCCAGCTTGGCCAACCGCTTGTCCGTCAGGGCGGTACGATTATCCCGGTCCTCACTGATGTGACCGTCTTCCAGATGTTCGTTGCCGGATGCCATCACCAGGGCCTTTCCCCGGCAGGGAAGCGCCCGGGGGGAGATACCGCTTTCGGTCAGGGCGTAGCGCCGGTATGCGGCCGGATCCGGCAGGTCGTCATCGGCGGCAATATAGCGGTCAAGACGCGCCGGTACGGCCAGCGATTCCTCGACAATACAGAGGGCATCGTTGAAAAAATGGTCGGTCAATACAATGACGGGCACCTGATACTTGTCGCTCAAATCAAACGCCCGGCCCATAATTTCATAGCCTTCCGCCGCGGTACGGGGCGCCAGCACAAAGCGGGGAAATTCGTCCTGGGCGGCGTTAATGACAAACAGCAGATCCCCCTGCGCCGTGCGGGTGGGCAGCCCCGTGGCCGGACCGGGACGCTGGGAATTGATAATCACCAGAGGCGTCTCGGTGATCCCGGCCAGCCCCAGGCCCTCGGTCATCAGGCAGAAACCGCCGCCGGAAGTAGCGGTCAGCGCCCGCACGCCGGCAAAAGAAGCGCCGATCGTCATGTTGACGGCCGCGATTTCGTCCTCCGCCTGTTCCACCACCAGGGAACCGCCCACCGACAAATCCGACAGCACCTGCATGATACCGGTAGCCGGCGACATGGGATAAAACGCCCCCAGCCGGCAATCCGCCGCCAGCGACCCCAGGGCAAGCGCCCGGGCGCCGTTCATGACCGCCCCGCGGGGAGAACCGTCCTGCGGCCAGGGAAACGCCCATGAAAATGAAATCCCCGGGAGGGCCTGAAAGCCGCGCTCGGCCGCCGCCAGATTGTTCTGCCGCACCTCTTTCCCGGCGCCGGCAAAATGTTCCTCCAGGGTGTCTGCAAACAACGTCCAGGGCGCCCCGATAAGGGCCAGACAGACCCCGGCGGCCACAGTATTGGCCATGATTTTCCCCCCGGCTTCTTCCGCCAGGCCGGTTATGGGCACAGTCTGAACACCGTCATCAACGCTGACCGGCTTTTCTGCGTCCGGACGGTCCTGAACAATCAAACCGTCTTCGGACAGATTATTCCGGTGGCGCCGGACGGTTTCTTCATCCATGGCCAGCAGCAAATGCAAAGAACGGACCGGGGCGAAAAGTTGCCGGTCGCTGATCCGCAGTTGAAAAAAACTGTGACCGCCCCGGATGCGGGATTCGTAGTCGTTGATGGCAAAAACGTACAACCCGGCCCGCCGGCAGACGCCCACCAGAAGGTCGCCCACCGTCTGAATTCCCTGCCCGGCCGCGCCGCCGATAAGAAGGGTCAAGTCGACAGCCATAAAAACTCCTTTGTGTGTAAATTGTAAAAACAGTTCCTGGTCCTGCCGCCGACCCTGCTGGAACCGGATATTTTATGCCATATCGGGTTCGCCCTTCAGGATCTGCCGCAGCACATAAGGCAAAATACCGCCATGATGGTAATACTCGACTTCTACCGGGGAGTCGATCCGGGCGGTGACGGTAAAAAGAACGGGAGCGCCGTTTTCCGGTTCCGCCCGGACTTCCAGATTCCGCCCGGGGGATAAACCGGAACCGATACCGCTGATGGAAAAAACCTCCCGGCCGGTCAAGCCCAGATTCACGGCGGTTTGTCCTTCCCGGAACTGCAGCGGCAGCACCCCCATGGCCACCAGATTGCTGCGGTGGATGCGTTCGAAACTTTCCGCCAGCACCGCCCGCACCCCCAGCAGCAGGGTTCCCTTGGCCGCCCAGTCCCGGGAACTGCCGGCGCCGTAGTCCCGGCCGGCCAGAATAATCAAGGGTGTCCCGGCCTCCTGATAAACCTGCGCCGCATCATAAACCGTCATCACTTCTCCGGAGGGCAGATGAGTGGTCCAGCCGCCTTCGGTGTCCGGCGCCAGCAGGTTTTTCAACCGCACGTTGCCGAATGTTCCACGGATCATCACCTCATGATTACCTCGGCGGGCCCCGAAAGAATTAAAATCGGCCGGTTCCCGACCCTGCTCCCGAAGGTACCGGCCGGCGGGGCTGTCCGCGGGGATGGCTCCCGCCGGCGAAATATGGTCGGTGGTAATGCTGTCTCCCAGTAAAGCCAGAACGCGGGCGTCGCGGATATCGGACATCACCGGAACATCTACTGACATCTTGCGAAAAAAGGGGGGTTCTTTAACATAGGTGGAATCTTTCTGCCAGGGATAACGTTGCTGACGGATTTCCGATAACTGCTGCCAGTTCTGGTCACCATCATAAATATGGCCATATCGTTCCGAAAACAGGTCCGGCGTAATCCGGGCCTGCATTTTCTCAATCTCATCCCGGGCCGGCCAGATATCCCGCAAATAAACCGGCTGATTGTTGGGATCATGCCCGAGGGGCTCATTTTCCAGATCGATATTGACGGTTCCGGCCAGAGCAAAGGCAATAACCAGAAGGGGGGAAGCCAGATAATTGGCCCGGGTCAGGGCGTTAATCCGGCCCTCGTAATTGCGGTTGCCGCTCAGAACGGAAGCCACCACCAGACCGGCCTCCTTTACCACCCCGGCCACATCGGCGTGCAGCGATCCGCTGTTGCCGATGCAGGTAGTACAGCCGTAAGCCACGGGATGAAAGCGCAGCGCTTCCAGATACGGCAACAGTCCGGCCGCCCGGAGATACTCCGTAACCACCGTAGACCCCGGCGCCAGGCTGGTTTTCACCCAGGGCCGAACCATCAACCCCCGTTCGACCGCCTTTCGGGCCATTATGCCTGCTCCCAGAAGCACCGAAGGATTGGAGGTATTGGTACAGCTGGTGATCGCAGCCAGCACCACCGCCCCGTGATCCAGGGAAAAGCTCAGGTAGGGGCGATGTACCGGAACGCCCCGGGCGTCAAACGGTTTGCGCTGAACCTGCATGGCCCGCAACCGGTCGGCCTGCGGCAGGGCGCCTCCCTCCTCTTCCCAGTGTACATCACAGCGCGGATAACACTTTTCGGTGCCGAAAACCGCCTGAAAATTATCCCGGAAAGCGGCCGGCAGATCCCGCAGGCGAAGCCGGTCCTGCGGACGCCGGGGCCCGGCTACGGAAGGCTCCACCATGCCCAGATCAAGTTGCAGACAATCGGAAAAAGCGGGCGGCGGTCGATCAACGGTGCGGTCGAGTTCCTGCGCCCGGAGGTACTCGGCAACCAGCCCGATCTGCTGGGGGGACCGGCTGGTAAGCGCCAGATAGTCCAGTGTCTGCCGGTCCACCGGGAAAAAAGTAGTCGTCGCCCCGAACTCCGGCGTCATATTGGCAATGGTCGCCCGATCCGCCAGACGCAGATGCGCCAGACCCTCTCCAAAAAACTCCAGAAAACTGCCCACAACGCCTTTTTCCCGCATGATCTGCGTAATCTGCAGGACCAGATCGGTGGCTGTCGTTCCTTCCGGAAGCGCGCCGGTGACCTCCACCCCGATCACCCGGGGAGGCAGCATATGCACCGGCTGCCCCAGCATGACGGCTTCGGCCTCAATACCGCCCACTCCCCAGCCCAGCACTCCCAGGCTGTTGATCATGGTGGTATGGGAATCCAGCCCGATCAGGGTGTCCGGATAAACCAGCCACCCGTCGGCAATCTCATCGCATTGCACGACCGGGGCCAGATATTCCAGGTTGACCTGGTGGCAGATGCCGGTGGCCGGAGGAACCACCTGAAAATTATCGAGATTGGTCTGCCCCCACTTTAAAAAAGAATACCGCTCGCGATTTCGCTCCATTTCCAGCGCAACGTTTTCGGCCAGCGCCGTACCGGTGCCGAACCGGTCCACCTGCACGGAATGATCAACGACCAGATGCACGGGCAGATGTGGATTGATTTTATCCGGATCCCCGCCCAGGCGGGCCAGTTCATCCCGCATGGCGGCCAGATCCGCCACCGCCGGCACCCCCGTAAAATCCTGCATCAACACCCGGGCCGGGAAAAAAGGGAACTCCATCTCTCCGGGAGCCTCCGGCGTCCAGTTCATCAGGGCCTCAATATGCCGGCGGGTGACCCGCCGGCCATCCTCATGGCGAAGAAGATTTTCCAGCAGAATCCGGATACTCACCGGAAGCCGGGTGAGATCCCGGCCGGTCCGTTCCGCCAGCTTCGGCAAACTGTAATAAACGCCAGTCCGGTCTTCCAAGGTCAATTTTCTGAGGGTTTTAAAGGTATCCTGCGCCGCCATATGAAAAATCCCGGTTCCTTAGATATTTCTCACCGCTCATCCAGCGGCACGAAAGCGCATTCCGCCGGACCGCAATATTCTCCGGCATATTCTGCCGAGGGCCGATACAGGGTGGGCTTGGAACCGGCGCCGCCGTAGTGTTCCTCGATCACATGGGCACACCAGCCGGCGATCCGGGAAACGGCAAACACCGGGGTAAAAAGATCCACCGGAATGCCCAGATAAAAATAAACCGAAGCACTATAGAAATCGACATTGGCATAGATATCCAGGCCTTTTTTCTCCTTGAAGGCGGCTTTGCCTTTTTCCTCCAGGGCCGCAGTCAGCTCATACCACCTGGGATCATCGGTTTTCTCTCCCAGACGGCGGGACATGGGCGCCAGGATTCGGGTTCGGGGATCACCGGTCTTGTATACGGCATGTCCCAGGCCCATAATTTTCCCCCCGGAATCCAGAATGTTTTGGATATAGCCGGCAATCGCTTCCGGCGTATCGATGGCCTGTAACATCTGCATCACCCGGGCATTGGCGCCGCCGTGCAGTTCCCCGGAAAGCGAACCGACGGCGGCGGAAACGGCGGCATACATATGGGCCCGGGTGGAAGCAACCTGCCGGGCGGAAAAGGTGGAGGCATTAAAAGAGTGCTCGGCGTGCAGCACCAGGCAGACATCGAAAAACCGGGCGGTCTCTTCGTCCGGCACCTCCCCGGTAAGCATGTACAAAAAATTGGCGGCATGGCCCAATGCCGGGTCCGGCGCCAGGGGCGCCTGTTTATTGCGAATCCGGTGCCAGGCGGCCACAATAGTGGCCAGTTGAGATACCAGCTTCACCGCACTGGCCACAGAGTTCTCCCGCTCCAGAACCCCGGCTTCCGCATCGGCCGCGGCCAGCAGGGGCACAGCCGCCTGCAGCACGTCCATGGGCGATGTCTGGGGGCGCAATGCGTACAGCGCCTGAAACAGATTTTCCTCCACCGACCGCTCTTCTGCCAGCCGGCTTCGAAAACGGGTGAGGGTCTCCGCATCCGGCAGAATTTCATAGAGCAAAAGATGAACCACTTCTTCATAGGAAACGTTATCCGCCAGGTCGGTAATGCTGTATCCCCGGTAAATCAGTTTGCCGGCCTCACCGTCCACATGACTGATGCGGGTTCGTGCGACTTTGACACCTCTCAGGCCGGTATCCATAATCTGCCGGTCTTCTTCCATAAATCCAGCCTCCTTATTCCAACTGTGAATCCCCTGCAAGCAAAAAATGCCGGGCACATTCCACCGCTTAGCGTGACCGGGACACAAGCCGCCCAATGTTTTGCCGGGCGCCCATCGGCAATATCTGCTCGTCCCGGCGGCCTCCTTCCCGCCGGCCGCCGGTTATGGGAAACTTTTCTCCGGCGGACGCCGTTCCGGTACGAAGGAATGGACGATTTCATCACGGTTCCAGGCCGCTGAGACATAAAGACCGCAATAACAACTGCCGTACTCCGCCACATCCGGCGCCCGGTATACACAAGGACAAATAATATCCCGGTCGGCCTGACGGTCGCCGGAGGCCAGCCGACAGGGGCAGGCCATGTACCCGTAGCGCTCTTTATTGATCAACAACGATTGCAGCAGGTCCAACACCAGTTCGCGATCCCGGTTAAAAAAATATCCCTTGGGCTCCTGAAACGACTTTAACTGTTCGTATAATTCTTCCGCGGTCATGAGGTCTCCAGCGCTTCCTGAATCTCGGTTTCCTTATAGCCCACAATAACCGTATCACCGATTTTGAGGGTGGGAAAGGAGCAGCGGGGATTGATCTGTTTCACTTCCTCCAGAACGGACCGACGCTCCTCCCCTTCCAGCAGATCCACTTCCACCAGGTCATAGCTCACCTGATTTTCGTTCAGCAGATTTTTGGTGGCTTTACAATGGCTGCAGGTACTTAGGGCGTACAATTGTATATCGGGCCTGGTCATACCGTCTCCTTTTTCTGGGAGTTATCCCTTCATGCGGCATTCCATATCCCATTCCGGGCAGACGTCCTTCATGGGAGCCGTGTATTTGGCCATACATTCGGAGCATTCCAGCTCCACATTGGGCACATCCCCGAACCGTTCTTTCATCTCTTTTTCGCTCAGATTGGAAACCGCGCTGCACCCGCACTGCGGGCAGGCATGCTGAATCCGATAACGTTTGCCGGTCATGACATCCTCCTTTTGGTCAGGTTAACAATTCTTGAATGGTTGTTTCTTCCAGCTGTCCCCACCGGTAAAGGGTCAGGACCGCCCGGTCGGACTGCAACCCATCCAAAACCGGTTCCAGAACGGCATCCCTCAACGGCAGAGCGGCCCAAACCGCATGCCCCCGGATGTTGACATCTTCGGATTGCAAATACGGCAGCAGGTAACCGGTGGCCGGTTTCAGCAAAGCGTCGTTACTCCGGGCCAGACGGCCGACTCCCCACAGGGCCCCGGGCTGCAGTCCTTTATGCTCCAGGTAGTTGCCCCCGGGAATAAGGTAGGAAAGCAGAATCGAATAATATTCACCGGCCAGGCGAAAGTTTCTGGCCAGAATCTCGCCCATGGCCTCCGGCGAACCCCAGCCGATACCGCCGGACTCATCGTTTAAATTCCACATCAGGCGCCGCACGATAACCCGGGCCCCTTCCATGTTATAACCGGCCAGACGGTCCGTAACCAGGCCGATTCCGCTTACCGCCCGCCATTTCAACAATGGTTCCCGGCTGTACAGAAAGGACAGCAAAGGATTAATCAGGCGCCGTTCCGGATAACGCGCCGGCCTACCCAGCAGATCGGATAACGCACCGGAAAAATCCTCCCGGAGCAGACATTGCTGCAAAATGGGTTTCAACTCCCGGTTGGTGGGTTGTACTGGGCGCATAAATGGAACCGTTTCGCCTTCCGGGCGACGGACCGCCTTTCCTACCGCTCCAACCAGTAAATACAGTCCGCCGGGCAATTATTGATGGCTTCGGTTACGGCCTCTTCCGGGTACACCGGCAAATCCGCCACTTCGATATAGCCGGCACTGTTGAAGGAAAAAACCGCCGGACAGACCGAAGTACAGACTTCGCACAAAATACAGGCGCTCAACTCCACTGCGGGCCGCTTCATAAATACCACCGGCGCGTTTTTCAGAGGCCGCCGTTTTTTACCACCCGTCCGATCCGGCGGCCGAAGGCCACACAAGCGTCCAGACCGTCCGCATCCGGCACATACTGGATTTTGAGACCGGGGTCTTCGATCAGCTCCAGTTTCATGGCCTCCAGTTCATCGCGGATCTGCTTGACCGCTTCACCGCTCCAGCCGTAGGAACCAAAGGCGGCGGCAATCTTGTTGCGGGGTTTTAAGCCCTTCATGTAAACCAGCAGATCCATCACGGTGGGAAACATCTGGTTATTCAGGGTCGGTGAACCCACCACTACGGCCCGGGCGCGCATGACCTCGGTCATGACGTCACTGCGGTCACAATATTTCAGATTCATCGGCCGGACGGTCACCGCCTCTGCCGCCAGTCCCTCGGCGATCTTTCTTGCCATGGTTTCCGTGCTGTGCCACATGGAATCATAAATCACTACCGCCCGCTGCTCCGCTTTCTGCGCGCTCCAGTCGGCATAGGCCGTTATAATCTTCTGCGGATCATGCCGCCAGATAATACCATGATCGGGGCAGATAACATCAATTTCCAGGCCCATCTCTTTCACGGTCGCCAGCACCTTCTTGATTTTTTCCGTATACAACAAGAGAATGTTGGCAAAATACTTACAGGCATGGGGCATGATGGCTTCGCCCATCTCATCATCGAATTTTTCCGGACCGGCGTAATGCTGCCCGAAAGCGTCACTGGAAAAAAGCAGGCGATCTTCGGCCACGTAGGTAAACATGCTGTCCGGCCAGTGCAGCATCCGGGTTTCCAGAAAACGCAGGGTGCGTTTGCCCAGCTTCAGGGTCTGGCCGTTTTCCACCACCTGATAGTTCCAGTCCTGGGAAAAATGCAGGCCGTGATTTTTTCGGCCCATCTTGGACACATACAGGGGCTTGTCTTCACCGATCTTGTGCATCACCCGCGGCAAACCACCGGAATGATCCATCTCGGTATGGTTGCTGATGACGCAGTCGATTTTTCCGGGATCGACAACCTGGGAAATATTGGCCAGAAGCTGGTCGGCAAATTCTTTTTTGACCGTGTCCACCAGCGCAATCTGATCATCCACGATCAAAAAAGCGTTGTAGGTGCTCCCGCGGTGCGTGGAATAACCGTGAAAATCCCGGATATTCCAGTCGGTCACGCCGACATTATAGATCCCTTCCACAACGGGGATAGCTGCCATATACACCTTCCTTTTTTTAACCAATCAAAATCGTCACAGAATTCATACCTCAATCCAGGCCAGACTATTCCTGCTTGGAAAAATCATCCTTGCTGGCGCCGCAAATCGGGCATTCCCAATCATCCGGCAGATCTGCAAAGGCCGTCCCCGGTTCCACGCCGTTATCCGGGTCTCCTGCCGCCGGGTCATACACATAGCCACACACATCGCATACGTACTTGTCCATAACCTTCCTCCTTGTTCGTTTTGATTACAGAACCGCCGCCTTCAGGCTGTCCAAACCAAGGCGGTCGAGCATCTTTCCGATTCGTTCATTTTTTTTGGCGTTTTCCTTGTAAAAGGCAACCACTTTTTCAATCAATTGCCGGGCCTCCTCGTCGGTGGGGATATCTTCCAGCAAAACCTCCGCCAGGCGCGGCTTACCGGTTCCTTTGCCACCCACGGTCAAAACCCAGCCGCTTTTTTTACCATACAGTCCGATATCTTTGATGCAGTTTTCGGCACACTGATTTTTGCAGCCGCTGACGCCGATCTTGGTTTTGCTGGGCAGCTCCATGCCGTGATAAATCTCATCCAGCTTCATGCCCATACCCAGGCTGTCCTGCTGCCCCAAACGGCAGAAGGCGGTTCCGGGGCAGGCTTTGATGCTGCGCACACACATTCCCACTGCATGGCCCGGGGCAATATCCAGATCCGCCCAGACCCGGTCAATATCATCTTCCTGCAGCCCTACCAGGGCAATCCGGGCGGCGCTGGTTACTTTTACCGCAGCGGCCTTGTATTTTTCCGCCGCGTCCGCCAGTTTGCGCAATTTTTCCGGGGTCACCACCCCGCAGGGCAAATGCGGGGCCACAGCATACGTCTGTTTGTCCCGCTGCAGTACCGCCCCTTTCTCACCGTCTTTCAGTCCACTTTCTTTATCCATGTTACCGTTTGTCCTTTCTATCTAAAATTTGCAAAATTTTATATATGCCCAACAATTACGATCACAAAACACTGCCGTCAATATTTTGGCTTCCGCCGGATGCTCTTCAATTGCTCAATCAAAAGCCTGACCGGATTTAATCCCCAGTCGCCGGGCAACAACAGCCGCCGGGCAAAATCCGGTAAACGCCGCCTGAATCAGATTCACGCCTACAAACGCATTTAACAGCAACCAGAAGGCGCTGTGCAGCCAGGTCAATAACAGACTGAGCAACACTATAAAACCGGCCATGAAAAGAACGACTCTGTCAACATTCATGCCATCCCCCGGGTTTTCTTCCGGTCTGTGTTTATCGCCGGTGACAATCGTTGCAGCGCACCGGGCCGGCCTTTTTTCCCGCCCGCAGCAGATCCCGGTGACAATTTTGGCACTGGCGCATAACCTGCATTTTTTTCAGTTCATCGCCCGCCTTCAGGCGGTCGATTGCACCCGCTTCCTGGGGAAACAGGTTGTGACAGGCATTACAGTCTTCCAAAGACTTCTGGTGCAGGGCGTGGGGCAGATCCACGTCGCCTTTTTCCCCACCGGAGATAACCAGTTGCGGGGCCCCCATGTTTTTCGCCGCCACCGCCACCGCCATACCGGTCACTGTGATCAATCCAATAGTCAGCAGCACACGCCATACCATAAAAAATTTCTCCTCAAGGTCGTTGTCGTTCCATAATTTTCCATTGTGGGCAAAAGACAGTTAATATTCCAGATCCGCCTCGGTCACTTTCCCGCGGAACAGCAGATAAGTCCAGATCTGATAGCCGATTACCAACGGGATGAAAATCAGTACCACCACCAGCATAATGGTCAGGGTCAAAGGGCTGGAAGCGGCGGTAAAGGCGGTTATGCTGAAGGCCGCATCAATTGCGGACGGAAACAGATCGGGATAGAGCCCGATGAAGCCGAAAAAAGTGCAGCAGAAAATGGCTACCGCCGAAGCCAGCCAGGCGGCAAACCAGGACCAACGCCGGGCAAACCATTTTATGCCCAGCATGGCGACCACCGCCGCCACCGGTACCACCAACAAGACGGGCCGGGCCAGATAGTTTTCATAAAGGGGCGTCGCCCAGGCACTGGCGACCAGAAAGATACCGGCCACAGCCACCAGCAGAAACCAGAGGGTCCCGGCTGTGGCCATGGCCCGCTCCTGCAAGGCGCCTTCCGTTTTCAAACACAGCCACAAGGCCCCGTGTTCCAGAAACAGAAGCAAAAACAGCAGGCCACCCAGAACCCCGTAGGGATTGATCAAAGACAACAGCCCCCCGTGGTAACCCGCCGCATCCAGGGGCAGGCCCTGAAAAATATTGGCAAAGGCCAACCCGAACAAAACAGCCGGGACCGCACTGCCGACAAAAAGGCAGCTATCCCAGACCCGCTTCCAGAACGGATGGTCGACCTTTCCCCGGAACTCAAAGGAGACCCCGCGAAAAATCAGGGCGAACAGGATCAGCATGAAAGCGGCATAAAAAGAAGAGAACATGGTGGCATACAAAACCGGAAAAGCGGCAAAGGTGACGCCGCCGGCCGCAATCAGCCAGACCTCGTTGCCGTCCCAGAGCGGCCCCAGGCTGTTGATCATGATCCGCCGGTCGGTCTCACTTTTGCCCAGAAAGGGATAGAGCGTCCCCACCCCGAAATCAAAACCATCGGTTATAAAAAACACGGCCCATAAAAGCCCCCAGAGAAAGAACCAGACAGATTCCAGACTCATTGTTTATTCTCCCTGTATCTCAGCTTCAGTCATTAGGACTGTCCCGCCTCACCCCGCTGGAAGCGTTTCCTCGTCTTCCGGCGCCGGTCCCCTCAAGGCCGTCTGTGCCATGAGAAAAATCCCCACCGCGCCCAGCAGTCCGTAGACCAGAATAAAACCGATGAAAGAAGTCAACACCTGGCCGCCGGTCAATTGCGGAGAAACGGCCTCCGAGGTGCGCAACAGTCCGTATACAATCCAGGGCTGCCGGCCCACCTCCGCCACAATCCAGCCCAACTGCACGGCCACATAGGGCAAAGGCAGGGACAATATCATCAGCAGCAGATACCAGCGGTTTTCCAGCAGACGACGGCGAAAGATAAAACCGGCCGCCGTGACCAGCAGGAAATAAAATCCCAGAAACACCATCAGCTTGAAGGCCACATAGGTAATCAGCACCGGCGGGCGGTCTTCGCGGGGAAAGTCCTTCAGGCCGGTAACCTCGGCATGAAAATCATGGTAGGCCATAAGACTGAGACCGCCGGGAATTTTCAGAAACTCAATCAGATTACGCTCGTTTTTTTCGTCCGGAATCACCAGCATATACATGGGCGCAGATTTCTCCGTCTCCCAGTGGGCGTCCAGAGCGGCCATTTTGGCGGGCTGGGTGTGGGCCAGATCGGCACCGTGCATATGCCCCTCCACCACCTCCACCAGGGAAAAAACCAGCCCGAAAATCAGGGCCATGCGGAAAGAGCGGGTGAACACCTCCACCTCCTGTTTGCGCAGCAGGTGATAGGCGCTGATGCCCATGACAAAAAACGCACTGAGAATATAAGCGGCACTGACCGTATGGATAAACTCCAGCACAGCAAACCGCTGGGTCACCACGGCCAGAAAATCCGTCAGCTCGGCCCGGCCGTTACGGATGACATAGCCCACCGGATGCTGCATCCAGGCGTTGGCGATCAATATCCACACCGCCGATAGCGTCCCGGCCAGGGCCACCAGCCACATAACGACCGCATGGGCTTTGGCGGAAAGCTTTTTCCAGCCGAAAATCCATACCCCGATCAGCACCGACTCCAGGAAAAAGGCCACCGAGGCTTCAATGGCCAGCAGGGAGCCGAAAATGTCGCCCACATAGGCGGAATAGCGGGCCCAGTTGGTCCCGAACTGAAATTCCAGGGTAATGCCGGTGACCACGCCCAGAGCGAAATTAATCAAAAACAGCTTTCCCCAGAACCGGGTCATCCGCAAATAAACCACCTCCCCGGTGCGTACATAGCGGGTCTCCATGTAGGCAACCAGCAGGGACAGCCCCAGGGTCAGGGGCACGAAAATAAAATGAAACATGGTGGCGGCGGCAAACTGCAGCCGGGACAAAAGTAAGGGATCCATGAGACACTCCCCAGTCAGGTGTTTATGGGCACAGACAGCACAAATGCAAGCCGGATATCTCCTTGCTGGTCAGGTAATTTTAGCGGCCACCTCCCGGCCATAGTCCTGGGCCATTTTTATGGCCCCCTCCAGAATGCTGGATTTGAGCCGCAGCGGTTCCCGGGCCATATCCATGCGAAAAATATTGGCCATGGTATCATAAATCCGGTCGGTCGCCTCCCCGCTCCAGCCGAAAGCCCCGAAAGCCCCTCCGGCTCTGCCGGCCAGATCCGCCTTTTCCGCCACAAATAAAAACGCCTTCATATTCGGCAGCATATCGCCATGATAGGTTGGTGATCCAAAAATATAGGCATCGTAGCCGACCAGCTTGTTTTCGTTCTGAATATCTTTGGCATCGGCCAGGGTCACATCCACTGCGGAAAACCGCAGTCCCTCGGCAATCAGATCCGCTATCTTCCCGGTTTCTCCTTTGCGGGAAGCAAATACAATCAGGGCCTTGGCCATGGATGAAGCTCCTTATCCTCTTAAAAAACGATGAATTGTCGCGGCAGGTAC
>CAZWCS010000035.1:0-34769 GCA_964632805.1 uncultured Desulfobacterales bacterium | reverse complement strand
GCCCGTCCCACGCTGCCGGCGAAGTTCCGGGAAGAATACCCCCACCTTCTGGCCGGTATTGACCGGCAGGGCGGGGGGACCTGGCTGGGGATAACCACCGGCGGAAAATTCGCGGCCATTACCAATTACCGGGATCCGGCCGGTCTCAACCCCGACGCGCCCTCCCGGGGCGCGCTGGTGCGCGATTTTCTGGTGCAGGATCTGGAAGCGGAATTGTATCTGCAACAAATACAAACAAACAGCCGTAAATACAACAGTTTTAATCTGATTCTGGGCCGGGTGCCACGCAGAACGGGGCCGGGTCTGTTTTACTATTCCAGCCGGGAGGAAACCATCCGCCCTCTGCCGCCGGGAATTCACGGCTTGAGCAATCATCTGCTGGATTCCCCCTGGCCCAAGGTGGAAAAGGGCAGGCGCCGGCTGGCGGCTCTGCTGGAAACGGAGCGCCCCCCCGAGGCGGAGGAACTGCTGGAGATGATGGGGCACCGGGAGGTTCCGCCGGACGACCAACTGCCGGATACAGGGGTAGGCCTGGAGTGGGAGCGCTGCCTGTCACCGATGTTTATCCGGACAGAGGGGTATGGAACCCGCAGCACCACGGTGATTCTGGTGCATGCCGACGGTCGGGCACAGTTTACGGAACGGAATTATACCCCGGAAACGGGCGGGGATCTGAGGACCGTTACCCACACCTTTACCTTCCGGATCAATTAAGCGCTTATGGCTGAATCCGCCTATTTACTGCAGCAGAAATTGCGGGAACTGGCCGACACCTGGCGAAAGCAGGGACTGCCGTCAACCAGTGAACTGAAGGCTGCCGGCAAACGGCTGGTCGACTGGAAAAAGGAAAAGCAGATTCCGGGACTGTGGCCGGTTGCCCCGCGCCTGGTCACCGCTACCCTGGATGACGGCTGGGGCATGGGACTGGAAGTCATCAGCCTGTATGCCGCTCTGGCGGGCATGGCGGTAACCTCGCTGGGGCTGCTGCTGGAGGCGGAAACCATCATTCAGGCCTGTCAGGCGCAGCCGCCCGACCTCCTGGGGCTGACTATCCTGCATTTTGATACCGAAGCCGAACTGGTCGACACCATTGTCCCCGCTCTTCCGGATACGGTAAAAATCCTTGTCGGCGGTCCGGTGTTCCGGACCATGACCGCCGAAGAATTGTCCGCCAAACCCTATCGGGTGGCGGCCGACCTGCCGGCGTTTGTGGCCTACCTGCTGGCCTACAGGCGCTAAATCGTTCTTGGCCCGGAAAACTTTTCTTTTGCAAAACATGCGGCTCTTTTGTAAAACAAAGTATGATGGGTATTATCGAAAAACCGGCGTATCAGCAAAACCTCCGGTTGAACGCTTCTGAAATAACACAGGTCGTGAAGTAATACGGAAAGGCAGGAAAACGATGGCCCTTACTCCCGAAGAAATCCGGCATGTGGCCCGGCTGGCCCGGCTGGACATAACGGACGAAGCGGCGGCGAAATTTGCCGCCCAGATTGACGAAATTCTGGGATATGTGGACATGCTCAACAGCGTAACCACCGCGGAAGTTTCGCCTACCGCCCATGTCCTTTCCCTGTTCAACGCCCTGCGGGAGGATGTCCCTTCTGAAGAAACGGGCGCAGCGGACCCGCTGGTCAACGCCCCGGCCGCCTCCGGGGGTATGTTCGAGGTGCCCAAGGTAATTGAATAATTGTTCATTCTTTCTCTATTTATGGATGGGTTATGCAACTTTTTGATTTGACCATACACCAGGCCCGGAAACTGCTCGGGCAAAAAGAGATCTCCGCGGTGGACCTGACCCGGGCGGTGCTGGACCGCATCGCCGCCATTGACGATCGGGTAGGGGCCTATATCACCCTGTGCGAAGAAGAGGCCCTGAAACGGGCGGCGGTTGCGGACCGGGAAATTGCCGGCGGCGATATCCGGCCCCTGTCCGGCATCCCGCTGTCCATTAAAGACATTATCTGTACCAGGGGGGTATTAACCACCTGCGGTTCCCAAATCCTGAACAATTTTGTTCCCCAGTACGATGCCACGGTTATGGAAAAACTGGCCGCCGCCGGCGCGGTCACGGTGGGCAAAGCCAACATGGACGAATTCGGCATGGGCTCCTCCACGGAATATTCGGCCTTCCAGGTGACTCATAACCCCTGGGACCTGAACTGTATTCCCGGCGGTTCCAGCGGCGGTTCGGCCGCTTCGGTGGCCGCGGACATGTGCCTGGGATCCCTGGGCACGGACACCGGCGGCTCCATCCGGCAGCCCGCCTCCCATTGCGGCGTGGTGGGCATCAAGCCCACTTACGGCCGGGTTTCCCGGTTCGGGCTGGTGGCCTTTGCTTCCTCCCTGGACCAGATCGGGGTGTTTGCCAAAGACGTGGAAGACAGCGCCGTTTTGTTGAACGCCATTGCCGGTCCCGATCATCGGGACTCCACTTCCGTGCCGGATGCTCCGCCGGACTATACCGCCGGGCTCCGCAACCATATCAAGGGACTGACGGTGGGCATCTGCCGGGAATATCAGCAGGCCGAGGGACTGCATCCCGAGGTGGCGGCGGCCACGGAAAAGGCCATCCGGCAACTGGAATCGCTGGGAGCCCGCTGCGTGGAGATTTCCCTGCCGCATACCGCCTATGCGGTGGCGGCTTACTATGTCCTGGCCCCGGCGGAAGCCAGTTCCAACCTGGCCCGGTATGACGGAGTCAAGTACGGCTTTCGGGACGAAACCGCCGAGAGCCTGCTGGACATGTACACCGCTACCCGCTCTCAGGGATTCGGCGAAGAAGTGCAGCGCCGCATCCTGATCGGGACCTACTGCCTGTCTTCGGGATATTATGACGCCTATTACCGCAAGGCTTCCCAGGTACGGACCCTGATTGTCAATGATTTCCAGGCCGCTTTTGAAGAATGCGACGTGATTGCTTCACCGGTAGCGCCCACCCCGGCCTTTCCGATAGGGGACCGGACCGGCGACCCCTTGACGATGTATTTGTCGGATATATTCACCCTTTCCGCCAACCTGGCCGGCGTGCCGGGCATGTCGTTGCCCTGCGGTTTCTCTTCGGCGGGGCTGCCCATCGGTTTGCAGTTGATGGCCAATCATTTTGAAGAAGCCCGGCTGATGACGGTGGCCTGGAATCTGGAGCAGGCCCTGGGAATTTCCACGAAAAAGCCGGATTTATAAAGATATGGAGGGAACCAATGTCGACCATAATGCCCGACAGCGAGCGAATGAAAAAAGCGGTGCGCTGGGTAACCGAACAGCGCCGGGAAAAGCCGGAGAAAAAGCCCTCGGAACTGGCGGATGAAGCCAATTTGCAGTTTGACCTGAACCCCCATGAAGCCGAATTTCTGGTAAAATTTGTGGCCGGCAAAGCCGGGCAGTAGGGCCGGGGCCGGAATGGGGCGGTAATGTCCAGAATACACATCCTGCCGGAAATTCTTTCCAATAAAATCGCCGCCGGCGAGGTGGTGGAGCGTCCGGCCTCGGTGGTCAAGGAGCTGGTGGAAAACGCCATTGACGCCGGGGCCGAAAAAATCGCCGTGGAAGTGGAAAACGGCGGCCGGTCCCTGATCCGGGTTTCCGACGACGGCTGCGGCATGGAGCGCGACGACGCTCTGCTTTCGCTGGAACGGTATGCCACCAGCAAAATATCCGACGAGCAGAGCCTGTTTGCCATCAGCACCCTGGGTTTTCGGGGAGAGGCCCTGCCCAGCATCGCCTCGGTTTCTTCCTTTACCCTGGTCACCCGGCCCGCAGACAGCGACGCCGCCACGGAAATTACCGTTTCCGGCGGGAAGATCATGGATGTCAAAGAGGTGGGCGCCCCGCCCGGAACCATGATCGAAGTGCGCCGGCTGTTTTTTAATACCCCTGCCCGCCGGAAATTTTTGAAAGCGGTCAATACCGAAATGGGGCATATCGCGGACACGGTTTCCGCCTTTGCCCTGTGCCGGCCGGATATCCGTTTCAAGCTGATTCATAACGGGAAAACCGTCAAAAACTGGCCGGCAGCCGCCGATCCCCGGCAACGGGTGGCGGATATTCTCGGCCGGGATACCCGGGAGCACCTGCATGCGGTGGAATATGCCGCCGGGGACCTGGCCATCTCCGGCTGGGTGACCGCGCCCCATATCACCCGCAGCACCTCCCAGAAAAGTTATCTGTTTGTCAACGGCCGCATCATCCGGGACCGGGGTCTGCAATACGCCCTGTTCGAGGGGTATCGGGGACGGCTGGTCAAGGGGACCTTTCCCCTGGCCGCCATCTTTATTTTTCTCCCCTTTGACCGGGTGGATGTGAATGTGCATCCCACCAAGAGCGAAGTCCGCTTTGCCGATCAAAAAAATCTGTATAACGCCCTGAAAGCGGCTGTGGCCGGGGTGTGGAGCGGCGCCACCAAACCGCCCTGGGAACCGCCGGCAGATGAGACGGTGTCTTCCGGTGCGGGGGCTGATTATCCGGCGGCCCCGTCCGCGTTGGCCGCCCCGCCGGAGCAGGCTGCGGAACCCCTTTCCCGCTACACCGCCGAGCAACAGAACCTGGTGCCGAAGATTCCCCTGCCCCGGCCGCAAACGGGCGATACCCTCGCACCCCGACCGGCGGATACGGAACAAGCGGCACCGGAATCAGCGGCGGTGCCGGCCCCGGTGGAAGACGCCAAAGAGTTCTTTTCCGGGCTGACCGTGGTGGGGCAGCTGTATCAGACCTATATCGTTTGTGAATCGGAAACCGCCCTGGTAGTGATTGATCAGCATGCCGCCCACGAGCGGATTTTGTTTGAAACGTTGAAGCAGCGCGAAAACTTGCGGAGGCCCGCCAGCCAAGCGCTGCTGATTCCGGAGACAGTGGATCTGTCCTACCGGGAGGCGGCGGAACTGGAGAAGGTGCTGGACGCGCTGACGGCGGCCGGCCTGGAGATTGAACATTTCGGACAAAATTCGTTTGTTATCAAAGCGGTGCCAGCCGTGCTTTCGGCGACAGCAGCGGCACCCATGGTCCGGGAAATCGCGGAAAAGCTGGTGGAATCCGGATTTGCGCCGGGGATGGAAACCCGCACCGACGCCTGCCTGCATATCATGGCCTGTCACGGTTCCATCCGGGCCAATCAGCGCCTTTCCCGTGAACAGATGACCGCCCTGCTGGTTCAGCTGGACGCCTGCGACAACCCCTGGCACTGTCCCCACGGGCGGCCGACCTCGGTTAACTGGAATCTGCGGGACCTGGAAAAGGCGTTTAAACGTATTGGGTAAAAGGATTTTCTGCTATGGCCGCCCAAAAAATCAAATTATACTGGCTGGGCGCGTTAATCTTCGGAGTCCTGTTTGTTTTCCTTTTCCTGATGCGCCTTGGCGTATTCGTCCCCTTTTCCCGCGATCTTTCCCCGGCGGACATGGTCCTTTCCGACCAAGCGCTGACCGAACAGGATACCTGGCTGGCCATTTTTCAGAACGATCGCCGTATCGGTTATGCCCATTCGATTTTAAAAAATACCGGGGATGGCTACCAGACCCGGGAAACCCTGTATATGCAGATTGAAATGATGGGGATGGCCCGTCAGGTCCGGATGGAGACCGTCGGGGCATTAAATCGTGATCTGACCGTGCGTTCCTTCGATTTCTCCATTACTTCCGGAGCCTTTGCTTTTTCCGCCCACGGTGAGGTGAACGGCCGGGATATGGTGGTGGAAACCAGGACCGCCGGCAAGTCTGAAACCATTCGTTTTTCCTTGCCGGAAAAGCCCTATCTTACCGCGGGCCTGCTGCCGGCGGTGCTGGAGTCGGGGGCCGCGCCGGGAGAGACGCTGACCTTTCCGGTGTTTGACCCCTCGGTGATGGCTTCCGTGCCGGTCCAGGTGACCGTGGTGGAAAAGGGAACCATCCAAAGTATGGGGCAGGCGGTGGCTGCTACCCGGCTGACCCTGGACTTCAAAGGCACGCAGCAGAGCATGTGGGTGGCAGAAGACGGGGAGGTTCTGGAGGAAAGCGGTCTGATGGGTTTGAAGCTGGTAAAGGTTCGCAAAGACCAGGCGCTGAAACCAATTACGGAACGGGGAGGAAATTTTACTGACATGGCGGCCATCTCCGTGAAGGTTTCCCTGCCCGCGCCGGACAGTCTGCGCCGACTGCAGGTACGGATCACGGGGCCGGAATCCGTTGCCCGTCTTTCCGGCGGCCGGCAGCAGCTTTCCGGGGACATCCTGACCATTGAAAAAGAGTCCCTGCAGGACCTGTCCGTCGCCGCAATGGATACCAAAGGATATGAAAAATTTCTGACCGCCACCCCGTTCATTCAATCCCGGGACAAAAGGATCAGACGTCTGGCCGCAGAAATTGTCGCTGATACGGAAACCCCGCTGGAACAGGCCCGGGCTCTGGTGAACTGGGTATACGAAAAAATCGACAAGCGTCCGGTGGTATCCCTGCCGGACGCCCTGTCCACCCTGGACAACCGCGAAGGAGACTGCAACGAGCACGCCGTGCTGCTGGCGGCTCTGGCCCGGGCCGCCGGGATCCCGGCCCGGGTGGAGACCGGCCTGGTCTATCTGCGCGGGCGGTTTTTCTACCATGCCTGGAACCGGTTTTATCTCGGCCGCTGGATCACGACGGACGGCGCTTTGGGCCAGATGCCCGCCGATGTCACTCATATCCGGCTGGCCACCGGCGCCACCCAGGAACAACTGGACTTGTTGCCGTTGATCGGCCGGCTGCAGCTGGAAATAATCTCTTTCCAATAAACGTCTTATCTTCCTTTTCTTTGCTTGTCCAAAAAAAAGGAAGCAAAAGAAAAGACACCCGGCAACCCGGCTGATCCGGTTTTGACCGTTAAATAATAAGGTAGAAATAACAAGTTCTTACCGGCAAAACGAAAAAATCTTGCCAAGACCGGCCCGGTACGATAAAACGACTGACATACCAAATACAAAGAGATAATCAGGAGAACGAATATCCCATGCACTATGAAGGCCACATGATCCGCCCCCCCAGCGAAGCCTACAGTATTCTGCTGCAGGCCACGGTGGGCTGTTCCCACAACAAATGTACCTTCTGCGGGGCCTATAAATGGACCCGTTTCAAGATCAAGCCGGATGAAATCATCATGGCGGATATCGCCTTTGCCGCCAAGCACTGCCGGCATCAGAACCGGTTGTTCATCTGTGACGGCGACGCCCTGATTATTCCGCAGAAGCGGCTGCTGCCCATATTGCAGGAGATCGAGCGCCGGCTTCCCTGGGTGGAACGGGTGGGCGTGTATGCCAATACCAAGGGGTTGCAGATGAAAACCCCGGAAGAACTGGCGGAATTGCGGGCCCACGGACTGAAAATCGCCTATATGGGGCTGGAAAGCGGCGACGATGAGATCCTCAAAGCCGTGAAAAAAGGCGCCACCGCGGAGAAGATGATCGCCGTGGGGCAGAAGGCCCGGGCCGCCGGTATCCAGCTTTCCCTGACGGTTCTGCTGGGGCTGGGTGGCCATGATCGGTCCGAAGAGCATGCCCGCCGGACCGGGCAGGTGCTGTCGGCCATTGATCCGGAATATGTGGGCGCCCTGAGCCTGATGCTCATCCCCGGCACGGAGCTGTACGAAGAATATGCGGCCGGGCGTTTCCCCGTGCTGACCCCGGATGAAACCCTGCGGGAGCTGCGCACCATGCTGGCCCATACCGATTTGTCCGGGGGGCGGTTTCACGCCAATCACGCCTCCAATTATCTGCCGATCAAAGCCGCTTTACCGGAGGATAAAGAGGCCGCCCTGGACCTGATCGACCGGGCCCTGGCCGGGGAAATCGCCCTGAAACCCGAATATCTCCGGGCCTTGTAGAACTGCGGAATCACCCCAACCCCATCAATCAACGCGCAGGAGAGCATGATGAGTTTACAGACACCGGAATTCAACCCCGAGCGGGACACGCTTTGTATCAATACCATTCGCTGCCTGGCCATGGATGCCGTGCAGAAGGCCAATTCCGGGCATCCCGGGGCGCCCATGGGGCTGGCCCCGGCCGGATATGTCCTCTGGACAAAAATTCTCCAGCATAATCCCCGGCGCCCGGACTGGATGAACCGCGACCGGTTTGTCTTATCCGGCGGGCATGCTTCCATGCTGCTTTACAGCCTGCTGCATCTCACCGGGTATGCCGTTTCCCTGGAAGATCTGAAAAATTTCCGGCAGTTGGGGAGCAAAACCCCGGGCCATCCGGAACGGGGCGATACCCCCGGGGTGGAAACCACCACCGGCCCGCTGGGCCAGGGGCTGGCCAATGCCGTGGGCATGGCCCTGGCCGAAAGTCATCTGGCGGCGGTGTTCAACCAGGCGGACATGGAGGTTGTCAACCACTATACCTATGTCATGTGCGGCGACGGCGACCTGATGGAAGGGGTCTCCTATGAAGCCGTTTCCCTTGCCGGCCATCTGGGGCTGGGCAAGTTGATCTGCCTTTATGACGACAACGCCATTTCCATCGAGGGCAGCACCGATCTCGCCTTTACCGAAGACGTGGGGGCCCGTTTCAAAGCCTGCAACTGGCAGGTACTTCCGGTGGAAGACGGCAGCAGCCCGGAAGAAATTTACCGGGCTCTGCGCACGGCCCAGAATGAAACCACCCGGCCCACCCTGATCATGCTGCGGACCCATATCGCCCACGGCAGCCCCCACAAACAGGATACCGCGGATGCCCACGGCGCCCCGCTGGGAGAAGAGGAGGTGGCTCTGACCAAAAAGGCCCTGGGGTTTCCGGAAGACCAGTTTTTTTATATTCCCGAAGAGGCCCGGCAGACTTTTGCCGCCTGTCTGGAACGGGGAGAAGCTGCGGAACAGGAATGGCTGACCCTGTTTCACCGCTACAAGGCAGCCCATCCGGAGCCGGCGGATCGGCTGGTCAGTGCCATGACCGGTTTTCTGCCGGCGGAGTGGGACGCCGACCTGCCGGAATTCTCCCCGGATGACGGTCCCCTGGCCACCCGGGCGGCTTCGGGGAAGGTCCTTGCCAAAGCGGCGGAAGTGATCCCCTCCCTGATCGGGGGCTCGGCGGATCTGGCCCCTTCCAACAAGACCTACCTGGAGGCTTGCGAGGAATTTCAGAAAGACAACCGCACCGGCCGCAACATTCGTTTCGGCGTGCGGGAGCATGCCATGGCCGCGGTTATGGCCGGAATGTGCCTGCACGGCGGTCTGCGGCCGTATGGCGGAACCTTTCTGATTTTTTCCGATTACATGCGGCCCGCCATCCGGGTGGCCAGTCTGATGAAGCTGCCCTTGATTTATGTCTTTACCCATGACAGCGTGGCGGTGGGCGAAGACGGCCCCACCCATCAACCGGTGGAGCAATTGGCATCTTTGCGGGCCATTCCGGGCCTGACGGTGATCCGCCCGGCCGATGCCAACGAAACCGCCGATGCCTGGCGGCAGGCGTTGACCACCACCAGCGGGCCGGTGGCCCTGGCGTTGAGCCGGCAGAAGCTGCCGGTGCTGGATCCGGAACGCACCCGGGACAAGCTGGGTAACGGCGCTTATGTGCTGGCAGACAGCGACGATTCGCCGGAGGTCATTTTGATTGCCACCGGCGGCGAGGTGCACGTGGCTCTGGAAGCTCGCCAGCTGCTGGCCCAAAAGCAGATCGCCGCCCGGGTGGTAAGTATGCCCAGCTGGGAACTGTTTGAAAAGCAGTCGGCGGAATATATGAATTCCGTGCTGCCGCCGGGAGTTCCCCGCGTGGCCGTGGAGGCGGGTTCTCCCATGGGCTGGGAGCGATATACCGGAAACAGCCGGGCTGTTATCGGCATTACTACTTTCGGAACCTCGGCGCCAGGGAATGTGGTTTTGAAACATTACGGCTTTTATGCCGAAAATATCGCCGACAAGGTAGTGGCCATTCTGGGCCGCTGAGCCGGTCGGATAAAAATGAGGAGAAAAAAACGATGTCCCAACCGAACTGGCTGTTAAAATTCATTCAACTCACCTTTCCGCGCAATCCCAAACACGGCAAAATCACCCGCCTGCCCGGCGTGGGCCGCTGGTTTGAAAAGCAGTTTTTCGAAGGCGATCATCTGGTGACCCTGCCCCGGAGTGAACTGATCCCGGTCAATCAGGCGGTGGAAGAAGAGGAACAGATGGTGCTGCCCACCGATCTCATGGACTATTTCATTGATCACATGGAATATCACTGGATCATGAATTTCTGCATCTGCCGGCTTTCCATGGGATGCAAGGATTACCCCATTGATTACGGCTGCCTGTTTATGGGCGAACCGGTCAAGGATATCAACCCGGAATGGGGACGGATGGTAACCAGAGAGGAAGCCAAGGCCTATATCCGCAAGTGTGAAGAAGCCGGCCTGATCCATTTCATGGGCAAAAGCAAGCTTGATACCCGCTGGCTGGGGATCGGTCCCGGGGAAAAACTGCTGACCATCTGCAACTGTTGCCCCTGCTGCTGTATCACCCGCGGCTTGATGTATGCCGCCCCCAATCTAAGCGAGAAGCTCAAGCGGGCGCCCGGGGTGTCCGTGTGGGTGGATGAGGAACTGTGCGTGGGCTGCGGCCAATGCATCGAGGCCGACATCTGTTTTACCAACGCTTTGCAAATGGAAGGCAATACCTGCGTCATCGGTCCGGACTGCCGGGGCTGCGGTCGCTGTATCGATATCTGCCCGCAGCAGGCCATCAAAATATCCGTGGACCGGGAAGTCTTCATGCGGGAAAACATCGAGCAGATCCGGCAGGTGATTGAGGTGCCGGCCGAACCAAACATTTCATAAATTTTTTGATTAATATTGATTTATTATATTATTTCAATATGTTCTGTTTTTGCGATTATTCAAAAAACACAAATTGTCATTTGGGATCTGCGGCATAAACACCATTTTCTATCAGAAAATTTACCCTTCGGGCAAGTCACCCTGGACGCAGCTGCCGGGTTGACTCGTGAAATACCCGGGCTCTAAGGCGGAGCGGAGCGGGGCGCTGCCTCTCAATCGATATTTTTGAGCTTTTTCAGCAGGCGCCTGGCGTTTTCTATATCCTGCCTGGCTTTGGGATGATCCGGGGCCAGAGCCAGCACCCGGCGCCATTCGGCAATGGCCTTTTGCAGCTTTTCGTTGATAAAATATTTAACCCCCTGCTTGTAGAATACGTCCGCCTGCTGTTCCATTTTCATACGAATGGAGTTCAGGAGCTGTTCGGTATCTTTGTAGTCCGGGCTGACATGGCTGAACATATCGATGGAGGCAAGATATTTATTGTCGTTGTACAGTTGCTTGCCCAACTGGTAATAGGCAAAATTGCTTAAATCGCGGGCTTCCGGATGGTCGGGGACTTCTTCCAGTATGGGGTTGACCAGAGAAGGGATATCGGCATAATTTTTGTTTTCCAGACAGTCCCGGGCCCGGGCCAGTTGTGTTTCAAAAGCGTCCGTTTTTACAAGGGGAGCGCAGGAGGCGGACTCTGGTTTTGGATAACGCGGCTTTTTGGTTTTCTGCGGTCCGAAATCGATCTTTGCGCCGGTCGGCTCCGAGGGATACTCCGGCTGATGAAAAGAACCCGCACAACTGCTGATTATAAACAGCAACGGGATCGCCACGCATGTCAAAATTTCCGATCTTATCAGGAGGCCTTCTTTACGATTCATTGACCGTCAGCACTTTAAAAATTACTACCGGTTCTGTAAAACCTTTTATTTTCTGGGCTGGTAAAGCATCCGCGGTAGCAATATCGGTAACCTTATCATAAACATTTTTGCTGATAAGGATCTCACCGGAACCGGCCAGTCCGTTTATCCGCGAGGCTGTATTTACACTGTTTCCGATCACCGTGTATTCCATTTTATCCTGGGAGCCCAAATTGCCCGAAACGACCACTCCGGTGTCAATGCCGATACCGACGCGGGCTAACAGTTTATTATCATCTTCTCCGGCCTGGCGCAACTTCTTTTGAATCGCAACCGCGGCCTGCAGACCTCTTTTTACATGATTTTTGTAAAAAACGGGTACGCCGAAAACCCCCAGCACCGCATCGCCCATAAATTTATCCACATAGCCGCCCCACTCCATGATGGTGCGGGACACGATCTCAAAATAGTGGTTTAATATAACCACCACCGCTTCCGGTTCCTTTTCATCTGAAAAAGCGGTAAAACCCCGGATATCCACGAACAAGATGGTCGCTTCATTGCGCCTTCCTTTCAGCCAGGTGCGTTCAGGATCGGCCAGAATCATCTCCAGAACTTCGCTGCCGACATATTTCCCGAATGACTTCTGCATCAGGGAATTGCGCCATAATTCTTCCCCCATACGGTTGAATGCCCGGCCAAGATTGCCCAGCTCGTCCTGACGGTTGAGGTAGACCCTGTGCTGATAATTGCCCCGGCTGATTTCATGAGTGGCCAGTACCAGTTTTTTGATGGGGCGGGAATACCGAAAGCCCATCAATAAGGCCAGGGAAAACCCGATTAAAATGATGACCAGCGTAATCAAAAAAATCGTATGGCGTTCATTGTCAATTAAATGTTGAATAAAATCAATGGACACACCGACATGAACCTCCCCCAGGGTTTTGTCTTGAAACATAATGGCGCGGGAAATATTCAGCACCTGCTGCCCATCCGAAAGGGTATGGTTGAAATAGGTATTGCGCCCTTCATGCTGGACGTTTTCCACGTGGGCAAACTGGTTTAACTGGCTTCCAATGCGGTTTAAATCGGTATGCGCTTTAATGGTGTTGGTGTTATCGGTGATAACAGCATAGAGAATCCCTTCTACCTGGGCCGCATTTTTTACCAGCGTGTTGAGTTGCAGCAGATCATCTTCCAGCAGCGGAATGCGGGCATTATTGTCAAAATAGTTCAGACTGACCAGCCCTACCTGAAGGGTTTTGTTGTAAAGCTGTTTTTTCTGACGTTCAAAAATAAAAAAATTCAGAGAGGTCGCGGTGATAACGACCAGGAGCATAATCATCACGGAAAGCTGGAGCCAGATCGGCAGCCGCGGCCAGGGCAATCGCTCCACAAAGGAGCCGCGAACTTTGCCTACCAGGTCTTTAATGTTATCGGACAAGGAAACGGCGGATATCCGGTAATGGGCGTTAATCGCATCAACGACCGTTTTCTCCGCGGCGTAGCCCAGGTCGACAATAATCATCCCCAGCGGAACAGCCTGGCCCTGTTCGGCAAGTCTTTCTTTCTGGACCTGAAGTGCCCGTGTAAGCTGATCATCGTTGATGATTTTCTGTCTTTTCAGTACCTCACCAATGATCATGTCTTTACGGGAAAGCTTGCCCAGCCGGTTTCTCAAAAATGCCGGCAACTTCTCCCAAAGCTGTTTTCGGGGCATCATTTGGCGGCGGTATTTCCGTGTGTTTTTTGTATTGTCTATAAAAGTATTATTTTATTGATTATAATCAAACGGGCAGAAGGAGTCAATTGGGAAACGGGCCTGAAAAAACCGGAGTGGAGACGGATTTAGCGGGAGGAGCTGGTTTTCTCCCGGACGGCAAAGGGCTCTTTCAGAAAAATACCAACGCCACCAGTCCCCGTCCACAAGAATAACAGCCGTGGCACCGCCTAATCGTCATCCGGTCGGCAATCAAGGGCTAGGAAAAAATCAGTTTCGTTCCGGCCATGTTGAGCAAAAACTGTTCGGGCATTTTCTGCTCAATGTAATGAACCGCCGTCCTGCCGGTACAGTGGGTAGGGATGACATAATCCGGTGCAAAGGCCTGCAAGGCTTCCGTGGTGGGTGGAATAAAAGGCGCAAAATGCTCTCCCGTCAAATGAAACCCGCCCATAACGGCATGGATGTCAGACACACCGGTAACGTTCCGGGCATGATTGATGGTGTTTATGATCCCTGCGTGCGCACAACCGGAAAGGATAACCAGCCCTTTATCCCTGAGATTCATCACCATGGCAGTGTCATCCTCAATGAAGTCAACCTGTTCTGCGCCCTCCTGCTCATAATAGGCATTGGGCATCCCCTTCTCAAATTCGGTCTGCCGGGGGATCTCGCCCAGAAAAAGGAAGTCGCCGTCTAATAACGAATACGGATCACGGCTCTCCACCAGTTCCAGCCCGGCCTCCGCAACCGCTTTCCGGGTAAAAGCCGGGAAATAAACCCTGAAATCCTCGGTGATCTTCAGATAACGGGGCCGACGAAAGACAGCGGGATGTGCTATCAGCGGGAGCCCTGTTTTGCCTACCTTTTGCGCCAGCTGATGCAGACCGCCGGTGTGATCCATGTGACCGTGGGAAAGAGCCATGGCCGCAACGTCCGTGAGGTTTGCATTGAGGGTGTCGGCGTTAAAGGCCGCTCCGAATTCCGAAAGCCCGAAGTCAAAAAGCATGGTGCTGGTATGCCCGCCGGTCACGACGGCAATCAGCGCGGAAAATCCGTGCTCGGCCAGAATGGTATTTTTTATCTCTCCGTCTTTTAACGGCATTGCCCGTTGTATGACCTCGTTACCGTCACCGGCGGCAATGTCAATATAATTGTCCTGCAAAGTCAAAATTTCGATACGGTCGACGGGGTTGATGCGAACATCCATGATTACCTCCCTTTTATATCCTGCGCTTGCATGAAAATAAATCCGAAACCGCGCATTTCAAGTTTTCCTGTTTTGTTTTTCAAATCGAATCATGGAGCAACCCGGCTTTGGCAGAATCATTCATTTCTTTTAACAAATAAAAGCAGAGCGCCGACAAAAACAATGCTTCATGAACGGCTGAAACGTCGTCCATATAGAGAAGTCAGCAGCTTCCCGGGCAGTTTCCGCCAAACATAGGCACCAATCCGAATTACCGCAATTCGTCCTTCAGTAAATCAATATCCAGCGGCAGCAGTTTGTCCGGATCGTTGTACAGTTCCAGCGCGCCGACAGGGCAGTTTTCCACGCACAGCTCGCAGCCCATGCAGGCATCGATATCATAGACGTATTCTCCGTCCGCAATTTTTATGGCTTCAAAGGGACAGATCTGCACACAGGTACCACAAAGCGTGCAGGCTTCGGCATCCCGCCGGACGGAATATCCGGACGGCGCGTATTGGGATACGGACGGATCGATCTTCTTGGACAGCCGGGTCGATTCAAACTCGACACAGCATTTGGGGCAGCAGTTGCAGATGATGCCGGTAATCCCGCCGGTGGCCACCTTCAAAAAGGCATTGGTCACATGGCCGGTTTTGCGCGCTTCTTTGATGATATCCAGAGCCTCTTCCTGGGTAATCTGAACGGCATGATATTTTTCTTTGCAGTGGTCCAGCCAGATCGGCGCGAAATCCTGGCCCACGGCAATGCATTTGCGGACCGGGTGACACCGCTCGGACGGTTTCTGGTTCAGCGCACAGGGACAGTCCATGACGGCAATCAACTGCGGATTGCGGATAAATATCCGGTTGGCGTATTTAAAGGGCAGCACCCGTTTTTCGGTATCCCGTCCGAGATCGAGATTTTCCTCCAGGCTCAAAATCTTCCGGGCATCGTTTACCGACAGCACTTTGGAGTGATACCGATTGAAAACAAAATCGGGGACAATTTTAATGGGTTTGCACCAGGACAAAAAAATGACCGTCAGCCGGGTAAGCCAGCGGGCCCCGAAAACGTACTGCTTGTGAAAATAAAAATAGGCGAAGTTATGGACTGCCCGGTCGAGGCGCCAGCCATGACGTCTGAGGATCTCTTTTGATGATGGTTTCACGTTTTATAACCTTTCACAGACAGTTTATCAGACGTACAACGTTAAAACTATACACCATACGAAGATAAAACAAAAGAAAATTAGATGGCGAAGGCTACTTGTCTGAAAAAAGCCGCTGGTGCTGGGTAAAAAGGGGCTGGAGAGCAGAAGAAAGATTGTTATGCAGATGCTGCATGTCTCTATATAAAGACCGATTTTCCGGTATTGGGGCGCAACGAGTGGCCTCATCCATCTTCACCCAGGCATCCGTTATCTCGGATATATCCATATCCGGTGACGTTTTTTGATACCAGGTCCAGGCGGCCTGAATGGCCGCGCCCAGAGCGGCGCTTTCCGTCTGAGTGGTGCTCACGACATCGGTTTGCCAGATATCCGCCATGATCTGGCGCCAGACCGCGCTGTTGGAACCACCACCGGTCAATCGAATTTCTCGCGGGGTAATTCCCAGCTCGACCATATGCGTCAGGCCATAGCCCATCCCCAGCGCCACCCCCTCCATGGCCGCCCTGACAAAGTGGGCGGCAGTGGCATTGTGGGATCGCTGGCCAAACCACACCCCGGAACCGTCCGGCATGTCCGGAACCCGCTCTCCTTCAATATAAGGGATCAGCATCAATCCCTCGGCGGCGGGTGCGACGTTACCCGCAAGGCGATTGAAATCATCCGTTCCAAGTGAAAAGAGATATTTGACCAGTTCCGTGGCCACGGAGGCGTTCATCATACAAAGCAACGGCAGCCAGTTTCCGGTGCTGTCGCAGAAAGCGGCAATGGCCCCGGTCGTATCAACCATGGGCCGGGAACTGAAGGCATAAATGGTTCCGGATGTTCCCAGGCTGGCGGTAACGATGCCCTCCCGGATATTACCGGTACCGACGGCGCCCATCATGTTGTCTCCGCCGCCCGCGCTGACCAGTGTCCCGGGATTCAGGCCCAGTTCTTCGGCCACCGCCGGCCGCAACAACCCGCACGCCTCTAAAGACGACTTCAGCGGCGGCAGGCAATCCAGTAATTCCGGGCCGATCGCGTTGACCGCGTCCCGACTGAACACTCTTTTGCGCACATCCATCAACCCGGTCCCGGACGCGTCTCCCCATTCCATTCGCGTTTCACCGGTCAGCCAGAAGTTGATATAGTCATGGGGCAATAGAACGGTTTTCAGGCGGGCATAGTTTTCCGGTTCATGTTCTTTCAAATAAAGAATCTTGGAAGCGGTGAATCCGGCCGGCAGGGTGTTGCCGGTCAGGCGAATCATGGCCTCCGGACCGCCCAGCTTGCTCACAATTGCTTCCGCCTGGGGCGCGGTGGCGGTATCGCACCACAGTTTTGCCGGACGAATAACCTGACCGCCCTGGTCCAGAGCCACCAGGCCGTGCTGCTGACCGGAAACGCCGATAGCCATAATACGGGTTTTGTCTATTCCGGTCTGCCCGATCGCCTGCCGGACAGCGGCCGCCGCCGCCGCAATCCATGTTTGCGGGTCCTGCTCCTTGTGCCCCGCCCCCAGGCCTCCGATCAGCCCGTATTCCTGCCGGCCAAAGCCACACACCCGGCCCTGATCGTCAACCAGCAACGCCCTGGTTGACCGGGTGCCGCTGTCGATGCCGATAAAATAAGCTGTCATGGTTCTACCGGAGTTATAGGATTGTAAATATCTCTGAAAGCGTCAGCTGGTCGGGATCCGCGGACGGGCCCACCCAGACGACATAGTCACAGCGCTCCACTTCCCACTGCTGTTGATCGGGGTTGTAACAGGCCAGGTCCGCCAGCGGAACCGCCAGCGGAACTGTTTTGGTCTGGCCCGGATCAAGGGATACTTTTGCAAACGCTTTCAACTCTCTGGCAGGGCGGGGAACATCGCCGTGGTAACCAGCATAAAGCTGAACAACTTCCTCGCCGGATCGTTCTCCCGTATTGGTGATATCAACGCTGGCCGTCAATGTTTTCTCCGGATTGTCATCCAAGCGCACCTGTTTTTTATCAAGTCTGAGATTGGCATAGGCGTATGCGGTATAACTCAACCCGAACCCGAAATAAAAGGCCGGCGAAAGGTTTTCCCGGTCAAAATAGCGATATCCGTGATAGGCGTCATAGGTTGCCTGCTTTGCCTTTTTATCAAACGGGAAAAGCTGCTTTTCAGACGTACAGAAGGTCAGCGGCAATTTCCCGGACGGGTTGACCCGGCCGAACAAAATGTCGGCGATGGCGTTGCCGCCCTCCATGCCCGGATACCAAGCCATGAGAATGGCATCAACCCGGTCTTTCCAGCTCTCCATGGTGATAGCCGCACTTCCTTCCAGCACAACAATGCATGGGGTGTCCTGATCGGCCACCGCCTGTATCAGTTGTTTGTCCTTTTCCGGAAGGCTTAGGTTCATCCGGTCGCCGCCAATGGGCCGGGGAATGGGGATATATTCTCCTTCTTCTTTTTTGGTCAGGCCGGCGACGACAATCACGGCATCCGCGCGCCCGGTGATTCGGGCGGCTTTGGCGGGATCAGCGCCGTTATAATAAATCACGTCAACATCAGCCCCACACCGGTTTTTGATGCCCTGCAGGGGGGTGACGACATACGGCGGCCGGACCCGGCTGCTGCCATTGTCCCCCAGGTTGGCCTGTTTGGCCAGTTTTCCCAGAACGACAATTTTTTTCAGATGATTTTTATCCAGCGGCAGGAATTGATTGTCGTTTTTTAACAGGACCATGCTTTTGCACGCCACTTCATAAGCCAGCCGGGTATGCGCCTCGCAGGCCACCCTGTCTTTTGTGTACGGGCCGGCTTGTTTTTTGGCCGCGTATTCCAGTTTTTTGCGAAGCAGCCGGAAAACCGCTGCATCAAGGGTGTCTGCTGACACTTCGCCCTGATTGATCAGCTTGACCAGTTTTTTGCCGTAGCATTTTTTATGCGGCATTTCCAGATCCAGCCCGGCATTGGCGCCGGCCTTGCCGTCATACACCCCCCAGACAAAGTCGGACAGCACAAACCCGTCAAACCCCCAATCCTGTTTCAAAATCTCCGTCAACAGGTGACGGTTGTGGCCGCAATATTCGCCGTTAACCCGGTTATAAGCGCTCATGACGGAATCCGCGCCCGCGTCGACACATTTTTTAAAATGGGGCAGGTAGACCTCCCGCAGGGTTCGCTCGTCAATGTTGACATTTAGGTAAAACCGGGATTCTTCAATACTGTTACAGGCAAAATGCTTGACACAGGTCATCACATGTCTGCCCGTCCCTTTTACAGCGGCTTTCCCCATTTCCCCCAGCAGATGCGAGTCCTCGCCATAGGTTTCCTGGGCCCGGCCCCAGCCGGGATGACGCAACACATTGATACACACACCGCCGAAAAGATCGGCGCCCTGGGCCCTGGCTTCAATACCGATGGCATCGCCTACCCGCTCTTCCAGAACCGGATCCCAGGTCGCCCCCCTGGCGGAACTGACCGGGAAACAGGTGGAATGCCCCAGGGCCACGCCCCGGGGGCCGTCCGTAAATTTAAACGGCGGGATGCCGAGGCGTTTGTTCTCCCCTGCCTTGTAAACCGTCAGGTTGTACCGGATGCCCATCACCATAAAATCAATCAGGTTGGCGCTGCCCGACATCTGTTTGACTTTTTCCACCAGGGACATGGCCGAAAGCAGCTTTTTTGCGCAATGCGTCAGTCTTTCTTCCGTTACACCCTCGATCCTCAGGGTGTCGACCAGTTTCGGGAAAAGTTTTTTGTTGTCTTCAGACATTAGGTGATGCCTCTGTTCGTCTCGATTGAATTATCGTGCCTGCCCGCCTGCACCTCCTTGATGGTGTCAAAGATGATGTGGTTGTTTTCATCCGGCATGGTGTATTGTATCTCATGGGTCGTGCCGAGTATCTGGCCCTTACCTCGCCCCTGCCCGAGTTTGTAATATTGCAGGATGTCCTCTTTCAGCTCCCGGGCGCTCATGGCTTCGCCCTGCTGGATATCGATACCCGTAATAAAGGTCAACTTATCCCCGTAGTCCCGCATCGCTTTTTCAAAATCATTGCCCGCCTTGGGCTGAAAGGACTGCAGCATTTCAATGCCTAGCTCCACGTAGTGCGGCAAAAACGGCATCTGATAGCCACAGGAGTGCAAAATAACGGGGGCACCCTCTTCGTGGGCGGCGTCCACCAGCCGCTTCAGGTTGGGGCAGGTAAACTCTTTCCACATATCCATGGAAATAAAAGTCCGGTTGTCATAACCGTAATCTTCTTCGATAAACACCGTGTCCGCACCGGCCCGGACTGATCTGACCAGCACTTCCACCTGATTGTCCGTCCATTTACGGAGAAACGATTTCATCTCATCCGGGTATTCGATGAGATTCATCATAAAATGTTCCATACCGAACAGCGAGGTGCTGGTAAAATCCTGTGACCCCCAGACTTCGGCGGCGATGCAGGTGTCAGGATACCGTTTCCGGATTTTCCGAAACATATTGTAGAGCGATTCATTCGTCATGTCGGGGAATTGATAGGTGTCGATATCCTTGATGCTGCCGATGGCCGGTTTGACCATGTCCGGATAGATGCCGTGTCCCATGGCCCGGGTAACGCCGTAAATATCATCAAAATGGAATTTGCCGTTCTTCCGGTATATTTTGGAATACCGCCAGGGCGTGGCAAAAGAAGCCAGCAGGATGTCCGACCCCAGCTCCAGACCATACTCGTTGGCATAATTAAAGGTATGAATGTCAAACATCAACGGCGCCATTCGCCAGAATTCCGGCGCGTCCGCGTTGCCGCCGGTCTCAAATTTTTTCCACAAAAACTTCGCCCCCATATTTCGGGCGGCAAACCGGCCGGGCTTGTAGGTGGCCATCAGTTTACAGCCGGTATGGGCGTTCAGCCAGATAAAGATGGGCGTGCGGTCCACCGGCAACCCTTTATAGGCGGCGTGAACCCGTTCGCGAGAGGTCATCTGATTGGTTGTTGTTTTCATCATCGCCCTCCGTCTTGGGGTTGGTATCAATTATACATATTATCAAAACAGTCACACGCCCGCACAACCGCCTGCCGCATCATGTCTTCGGCTCTGGCGGTTTCCCGGGTCTCCAGAAATCCCAGCATGGTGTCGTAATCAAGCTCGGCGGCCGCCTGTTCACAGGCATCCCAGCTTAAAATGCTCCGGATAATACGATCAATGCCCTGCGTCTCGGTGTCGTGGGCCCGTACCTGCATGTCATGGCCTTTCCAGCGGACGTAGCCGGCCTGCTGAATAAGTCCGGCGATGGCGATGTTCATGCCGTTGATCCGGGCGCCGTTATCAATATCATATTTACCGGGGCCGCCCAGAATCAGGCCGTCATTGTAGCCCTGGCTGTTGATATGCATGTGGCAGAGCATCCGGTTGTCGATTTCTTCAACCGTGTCATACACGTGATCCAGGCCGATCATTTCCGAATGGCCGAACTCCTTGTTGAGGCCCTTCTTGTCAAGGTCGATGCCGAACTCTTCGTGCAGCTTTTTCCAGAACACAATGGCCGAGGCCACCGTGGGCAGAAGCATGGCCGGGTATCCTTCATTGGGTTTGGGCTCGATGGCCAGATACATCTGACCGCCTTTTTCTTTTTCCGCCCGGCACAGTTCAGCGATGCTTTCTTTCAAATTCGCGTACATCTTCATAATGCCGGTCGTGGCCAGGTCGTAGCCAAAAGAGCCGTTCCAGATGACAAAGGCCGGCGGCACATCCGGATGCCAGGCTTTTTTTAACGGGCCGTAGGCCAGGTCCAGCGCTCGCCGGCTGTATTGGCGGGCGGCCTCAAGTTCTTTTTTATCAAGGGAGCAGGGCCCGCCATAGGCAAAATGTTGATGCGCCCCCGGGGTGGCCATGGCCAGGGCCATCCCGGCATCTAACAGCCGGTCGGCAATGGCCGGCGCGGTTTCTTCATTATACTCATAGTCATAATGCGCTTCCAGCCCGAGATAAATATGGTCCGGCAGTCGGGGGGCGATCTCCTTTTGAATAAGGTCAATTTTGCCGCAGGTGTCCAGCCTGTCCGCCGCCCATTGGGGGCGGCTGTCGGACGGGGTAAACCCGCCTTTGCCGGCGTTAAACGTCCAGGCGCAGATACTGTGAAAGGTTTGTTGTGCCATATTGTTCCTCTTGCAGTGATGTAATTGTCTGGTTAAAAAGCATTCAACGCGAACGTCTTGGCGGCCACGGAGTCCTTGCCGTAAAAGTCGGCCCCGATCTTATCGGCAAAAGCCTGGTTGACGGGCGCGCCGCCGACCATGATCCGGACCTTGTCCCGCAGGCCGGCAGACTCGATGGCCCTGATCGTGGTTTCCATGCCCCCCATGGTGGTGCTCAAAAGCGCGCTCATGCCTACCACCCGGGGCTGATGGGCGGCAATGGCGTCGACGAACGTTTCCGGCACAACATCCATGCCCAGGTCAACCACCTGGAAACCGGCCCCTTCCAGGGACATGATGACCAGATTCTTACCGATATCGTGCAGGTCGCCGCGCACGGTGCCGATGACGGCCGTGCCGACCGGCTTGATGTCACCGCCCTTGATCAGGGGTTCCAGAACGGCCAGCCCGCTTTTCATGGCCTGGGCCGCCACCAGCATTTCCGGCAGAAAGATCCGGCCGGCCTGAAACCGGTCGCCGACTTCGTCCATGGCCGCGATCAAGCCCTGTTTCATGATGGTGTCCACCTCGACCTTGTCGTCTAACAAGCCGCGAACAAGCGCCGCGGTGCCGGCGTCATCTCCGGCAATGATTTTTTCTTTGAGAGCGTCCATTTTCTTTTCTCCTGTTTACCTCCGTGTTCCTTATCCCCGCGCCGCAAGTCACCTTTTTACATAATTATTAAAAAAGTGATCAAGAGCGTACGCGGCAGCCCCTGTCCCACCGGCTTCAGCGCCGAACCGGGAAAACCGTATCTCCACGTGCTTGTCTATTTTTTTCAGTACCAGGCCGTTTGTTTTCTCTTTCAAGGCATCTAAAAACGCGGCGCCGCTCTGGGTATAAATTCCCTGGATCACAATTGTCTCCGGATCATGCATCATGATAAGGTTGGAAAAACCGATCGACATCCAGAAGGCCATATCATCCAGAAGTTCCCGGGCAAAACCATCACCGCTGTTTGCGGCCTGAAAAACGGCCTCAACGGTAAGGTCAGTTTCAGAAGAATCGCTGAAGAGAACCGATTCCGGATGGGCGTCCCGGCCTTCAGCGGCCTTGCGAAGCAGCCGCCGGGTGGAAACCATGACCTCAAAACAGCCCTGCCCCCCGCAGACACAGGTCTCCCGGCTGTAAGGGTTAATCACCATGTGGCCGATTTCGCCGGCCAGGTTATGAGTGCCGTGCTTTACGGCATCATTAACAATGATGCCCGCGGCCAGACCCTGCCCGGCATTAATGGTGACGATATTACGTTTGTCTCTGGCAACGCCTTGGGTTTTTTCGGCAAAGCCCATAAACCGGCACTCATTATCAATAAATATCGGCATATCCCGGCCAAGCGTTTTTCTCAGCGGCCCGATAACATCAACATCCGTACCCCAGGAGGAGAACCGGGGAGACAACCGGCAACGGCCGGCGCGGGCGTCGATAATTCCCGGCAGGGCGAGACCGATACCGGCGACTTGCTCCCGGCGAAATTTTGTTTTTTCCAGCAATTCAGAAACCATTTTGGCCATGCCGTCGACCACCACGGCCAGCGATTCATTTTCCGTAATGGATACGGTTGCCGAATCCAGGACCGTTGCGGTTAAGTCAGCGACCATGGCGGTGATTTTTTCCGGAAACAGATGCACGCCAATGACGCAGGCATAATGACCATTCAGTTTAAAAAGGGCGGGCGGCTTGCCGCCCTCAGCGGTGGAGTCCCCCTTGCCCGCGTCCCGCACAATGCCTTCGGCCACAAAATGTTCCAGAATTTTCATGGCGGTCGTTTTGCTGACACCGGTCTTTTCCGCCGCGACCGCGGCCGTCAGCACCGGCTCCTGCCGCAGCAGTTCCAGTACGAGCTGCCGGTTGTTTACCTTGAGTGCTTTGGGTTTTCCATTATGCATTATGTACAAGCCTTCGTTTCTGTTTTTTATAATTCTATTTAATACTCAGTGGGGGGGACTCAAAATTCGCTTTTGCCGTCATCCCGGCCAGAGGCGGCTCTGTCATAACTCAAAAAAAAGAATACTACGTCATTGCGAGCGACCGCAGGGAGCGCGGCAATCTCCCTCGTCACGTCACATTACCCCCGTCCGCTGCCGAATTGCCTGGGATTGCCGCGTCGCTGACGCTCCTCGCAATGACAGCAATGTCGTCATCCCGGCCAGTGGAGCGAAGCGGAAGGTGAGCCGGGATCCAGTATAAAATTACGATGATTCCTTATTGTTGTTCAAAACATTATGCATACTGACTTATCAACCGCCGCATATCCCATCCGAATTTCATCAGGCCCCAGGGACTTATCGCGGAACTGCTGTCTTTGGACAGGCTGGAAGACATTTCATTCAAGCCCCTGGCCTCCGGCGGATAAACCATCAGGCACAGGCCCCGGTTATGGGTCTTGGTTTTTAATACATGGGTCATCCACTCTTTTGTATCTTTAAATTTGCGCACAATCTCCAGAGTCAGTTCGCAATGGGGCATCACCACGGTTTTCCCGCCGAGTTTTTCCCAGACCGCTTCAAACCGGGTTTCCGACACCCCGAAATTAATGCCTCTTAAGTCTTTTACTTTTCCCAGAACATCCAACTGATGTTCAATGTTCCCTCATGAATGTATCATGATGCCGCCGAATTCCTCGGACAGCTCATTTATGTATGGCAGGCTGAAGGTTTCATAAAGGGCGGGAGAAATGACCGCCAGCACATCTTCGGAAACCGTAATGCCCCGGCCGTCCGGCAGATAGGCCGGGGGAAAATGGGCCGGGATCATTTCATCAACCCGTTTTCTGAATTCCTTGACAAAGTCGATCACCAGGTCCGTGCAGAGCCGCATAAGCCGATGCACCTCATCCGGATGGTTATACATGGCCATCATAAAATCCGTGGCATTCCAGACCAGGTAGGCCGTGTCCATGGGCCCCTGCAAATCTGTCATGGCAATCGGATATTTTTTGCCGGCCTTTTTATTGAAATAGTCGGCAAACTCCAGCACCCGGCCCAGCAGGGCCGCGTTGACCGGCGGCGGTTCAAGCTGATTGACGAGATCGGCCGAATCACCGGGCTTGATCAGGCTGTGGGCCCGCGGGAATTGATCGTCCGGAAAATCCGTTTCGCATCCAAAGGCCGAGGCAAACACACCCACCCCCATCAGGGGCTGCAAGTGCGGCACAAAATCATCCCGGGACCAGAACTTCTGCACCAGGCGGAAAAACCGGGCAAAGCGCATCGACTCTTTAAACTGGACGTCCCGGTCACTGAAAAGCGGCGTCAGCGAACGGCCCTGGCTGAGGTATTTACTGCCCAGCGCCATGACCGGCGTGGCCGGGATAAACCACAGCGGCCGAGGCATCTCTTCCAGCGCCCAGAGCGCGTCCCACCGTTTTTTTTTCGCCTCCGGGGATTGACTGTTCCACATGGTCATTGCTGCCTCCTTGCTGTCAGCGGACCCGATCGTCCGTTGCTGTTTTTCATTGCTGAGAACAAGTTTAGCAGAACAAACATGTTTGTCAAGTAAGTTTTATAACTTTCTTTTAAAACATAATCAAAAACATTTTATAATAAATACTGAGTGTTATTTTTATCGGGAAATATTCTGTGTTAATTATTTTCGAAAATGAACAAGTCGCCATATAAGTGCCCTATTTTGAACAAAAAGCGATCAAACCACTTGACAATATGATACCAAAGTAGTACTATTTATCATGCCAAGAAAAATACGCCAACTTATCAAAGATCTTGAAAATGCCGGATTTGTCAACCGAGGCGGAAAAGGCGGCCACCGGAACTTTCTACATAAAAAAGGTGTTGCGGTCACAATCTCAGGTAAACTTGGCGATGATGTAAAACCCTATCAGGAAAAAATTGTCAAGCAGAAGATTGAGGAGGCCAAATAATGAAAGATAGAGATCGCTATTTAAAAATTGTCGAGTGGTCAGATGAGGATAACTGCTATGTCGGTTCCGTTCCCGGATGGATCGGTAAGTGTTGCCACGGAGACAACGAAGAAAAAGTCTATCGGAAGCTCTGCCGCATAGTTGATGAGTGGATTGATATATATAAAAAAGATGGCCGGCCTTTACCTCCGTCAACAAGTGACAAACAGTATTCGGGCAAGTTTCAACTGCGTCCTGGGAGTGATCTTCATAAAGCTTTAGCAATAAAGGCGTTACAGTCCGGTAACAGCCTAAATAATTATTGTATAAATGTTTTACGGAAAGCAGTGGCCTCAGAAGATGTCAGGAGCTAACAAAGCAAGTCCAAAGGACAGCCAGGGCAGGCTTTGTTGCACAACCGGGGGAGTGATCGTCCGCAGTGACGAGGCTTGCAAAGTCAGCGGGAACCGTTTATTTTTGGAACTACGCAGTGGTATAGTTCTTGGCGGCTGACAAACCCCTGGGCCGGGTTAAATAAAATGAACCCCGACCTGAATCTGGGCGAGAATATCAGCATTGAGTCAACGGTATCGGCGCATTGGTGCCGAATCTTTACCCAGAACAGTGGATAAAAAAGAGGCGCAATGAAAACGGTCGTTATCGGCGGCGGCATTTCAGGGCTTTCCGCCGCTTATACCCTCCAGAAAAATAACGTGGACTTTGTTCTTTTAGAAGCGGGAAAACAGACCGGCGGCCGCACCTCGGGTACCGAAAAAGAAGGCTTCCGATTTGATAATGGCGCCATTTTCTTGATGCGAAACTATACAACCGTCAAAAGACTGGTTCGTGAACTTTCCCTGGAGGCGGAGGTTGTCAAAAAAGTGCCGTTACGGGCGGCCGATTATATCGACGGCGATTATGTCCCCATGATACCGGACACGATCCGCGAAGCGCTGTTTACGCATCCGGCACGTCTTTTACATTTACGAAAAATCGGGTTCAGCGCATTTAAGGGGCTGTTTACTTTCTATTATCATGCGGCCAGGCGAAAAGAAGATTTCAGTTTCAGCGAATTTGACAAGGCCCTGGATATTGACCGGCAAAACTTTGAACAGTGGGTGCTAAAATATGGCAACAAAAAAGCACTGGATTACTTTTTGCAACCGGTCATCGGCGGGATGACGCTGGACAATGTGAAAGATTTGAGCGCCTTATACGGCGTTAAGGTTTCTTATGAATCCCTGCTCGGGTTCTGGTGCTTGAAAAACGGCATCTGCAGTCTGGCCGACAGGCTGTACGAGGAAGTAAAGCCCGGGGTTCAACTAAATACGCCTGTCCGGAAAATTGCCACAGAAAACAATAAGATTAAAGGCGTTGAAACAGAAAACGGGTTTATCGACGCGGACGCGGTCATTCCGGCAGTCACCGCCACCACCTTGCGCGGGATTTTTCCGGACATGCCGGAACATGTTGAAAAAATTCTAAGAAAAGTCCAATACAGCCCGACCTGGAACGTGTTTTTCGCCTACGACAGAAAATTTTTACCCGATGATATCAACTTTCTGGCCATGCCGCTGGAAGCGGGCAGCAGCATGGCCATGATCATGAGTTCCGACTTTTTTTCCGAAACACGGGCGCCGGAAGGGTGCAGCCTGATCCAGGCCTGTACGTATGAAAAAATTTTTTCCGGCAAACACGGCAAGATATCGGAAAAAGAAGTGGCGGAGCGGCTAAAAGACGAAATACGGCGGTATGTGCCGTCTGCCCCTGCTATGGAACCGATATTTACCAAAGTCATTCGCTGGGAGGAGGCCATGTGTTTTCCCCCGCCCGGATGGTACACTGCCATTTCGAAAATCAAAAAAGCAAATGGAAAATGGATAGAAGGGGTGTACTTTGCAGGCGACTATCTGAACCTTTCCTCCGTGGAAGGATCCGCCCGCAGTGGTGTGGAGGCCGCGGAAAGCGTAATCGCGGATATGCGCCGGATGTAAGACCGTATTGCTGATTGGTTATCAACACCCGACCAACGAGGAGATATGAATACCAAAAAACGGATTGGCCTCGTTCTGGGGCTGGCGGTTGTTCTTCTGGCTGTCTTTCTTATGACCGGCGGCCCCTTTATTGCCCATCATTTTCTCGGTCTGCCGGAATTTACCCACGACCGCGGCCGGCACGAAAACATGCCGGTGGCCATGCGGGACGGCGTAAAACTGAATACCGATATCTATTTTCCGGAAGGGGACGGCCCCTGGCCGGTGGTTCTTATCCGCAGTCCCTACAACCTGCTGAACGGAATGAATCTTCTGGCCCGGATGTTTGCCGGTTACGGCTATGTGGGGGTTCATCAGGATGTGCGGGGCAGTTTCCGGTCTGAAGGCAAATGGTTTCCAGTGGTCCACGAGCGCGACGACGGGGCCGATACCCTGGAGTGGCTGACCCGGCAAACCTGGCAAAACGGCCATATCGCGCTGTTCGGCGCCTCCTATTTCGGGTATACCCAACTGGCGGTGGCGGATATACTGCCGCCGGAAGTAAAGACAATCATTCCCATGATAATCAGCACCGACATCCGGAACATGGTCAGCGAAAACGGCATGTTTCTGACAGACCTCTGGACCGGCTGGCCGGCCCTGATGCATGACGGGAAGGTGCATCCCCTGAACGGAAAAAAATTTCAGCGGGCCCTGTCCCACCTGCCGCCGGAGGAAGCGGATATCACCTGTTTCGGCCGTCGCATTGACTGGTTCCGTGAGATCGTCAGCGGGGTGGATGCCGCCTCTGCCCTGCAGCAAAGAGAACTGGCAAAAATCAGCGCCGGTATTCCCGGGAAAATCAGGGTTCCCGTCCTGATGGTCTCCGGCTGGTATGATCTGTTCACCGCCGCCCAGATCAGGGATTTTCAACGACTTGCGTCAAAAAAGAGCAGCCGCTTGATTATCGGCCCCTGGGCGCATCTTCTCGGGATACGGGGCGACGGAGACAAAGATTTTCCCGGCGCCGGCACCATTGTCGGGCAAATGCCCCGCATCCTCAACTGGCTCGATCATTACCTGCGGGGGGGGCCGCTCGCCGACTGGGGACCGGTGGAAAGTTATGCCATCGGGGAGGGAAAATGGGAGCAATATCCCGCCTGGCCGCCGGAAACCAAGGCGGTGCGGTATTATCCGGCCGACGCCGCCGATGCGCATACCTGCGGCGGCGGAAAACTGGCCCGTCAACCCGCGACCCGGTGCGAAACCGTCCGGTATGTCTATGATCCCCGGGATCCGGTACCCACCACCGGCGGCCATGCCCTGCTCATGTTCGCGATTCCGGGATTCGGCGGAGCGCCTCCGTCCAGCAGAGAACAGAACCGGTTATGCCGGCGGAAGGATGTCATCACCTTCATCAGCGAACCGCTGCGCGCCCCGCTGGCCATCCGGGGGATCGTCAGGGCGGAGCTGACCGTGTCATCGGATGCGGAAGACACCTGTTTTACCGCCAAACTGGTTGAGGTCGATCCGGCCGGCCGGGCCCTGAACATCTGCGACGGCATCACCCGCCTGGCCTACCGCAATGGCGCCAGCCGGGCCGTGGCCTACAGGCCGGGAGAAAAAGTGAAGCTGACTTTTGATATGCATCCGGTGGCCTGGACCATCAAACCGGGCTATCGCCTGCGCCTGGATATCAGTTCTTCCAACTTTCCCGCCTATCATGCTCATGCCAACCAGGCCGGCCCCTGGGCGGCGCAAACCAACCCGGTAACCGCCGAGCAAACCGTATATATCGGACCGGCCGACTCCACGTATGTAGAACTGCCGGTGCTCCCAGGAAAAAAGGTTGAACAACGGCCAATCTGATATCTGCCGGGGCCCTTTTATTGCTGATTCATGGGAAAAAATACCAGCGGCCGACATCGACGATTATTGCCGGCCGTTCATTATACGGGCCAGGGAATGGGCCATATTATCCAGAACCGACTCGTCGGGAAGCGTAAAAGTCATCTGCAACCGCCCCTGCTCGTCTTTTTCCATGCACTCTGCCAGTTTTTCTTTCATAACGCCGGCAAAGGCATCCACCTGGCCGGTATCTTCCGACAACGGAAACATTTCACCCATAAACACAAAAGCCGCTTCCATCAGACGGGCGCCGGCCAGTGAGGCTTTTTCTTTTTGCGCCAGCGTCCGGGCCTGTTCTTCGGCTTCGGCTTTCAAACGCTCGCTTTCCGGGGCGGCCGGCTTGTTGCCCAGCAGCACCTCCAGTCGGTTTTTCAACTCTTCCAGCCCGGTGGTCATATCCACTTCGGCAATTTCGGCTTCCGGGTCCAGCGCCGCCAGAAAAAGTTCCTGCTTGGCCGACAGGGTGCCCAGAAGATTTTCTTCCAGGGTCCCTTCGGTGACCAGGATATAGACCTGCACCGGCTGCTGCTGCCCCAGCCGGTGGGCCCGGCCGATCCGCTGTTCCAGCACGGCGGGATTCCAGGGCAGATCAACGTTGATGACCGTATTGGCGGCCTGCAAATTCAGTCCCGTGGACCCGGCATTGGTAGTGATAAACAACTGGCAGTCGGGGTCCTGCTGGAACTGTTGCATCAGGGCCTGCCGCTTTTTCTGCGGCACCGAGCCGTCCAGGCGGACAAAATTCATTTTCCGGGCCGCCAGCAAAGGCTCAATCAGATTCAGCATGGTGGTCCATTCGGAAAAAAGAACGATTTTGCGATTTTCTTCGGCCAGCAGTTGATCCAGAAGATTGCCCAGTTCGGAAAGTTTGCTGGAATAACCAGGCGCGATTTTTTCCACCAGAAAAGTACTGTTGGCGCACATCCGGCACATCAGCAGGGCTTTTTGCAATCGCAGAATGTCCATTTCTGTCAAATATTTCTTGTTTAAAATGGCACTGATGACCTGCTGATGGCTGCTGTGCAACTCCTGTTGTTCCGCGGTCGGAGGAATGCGCAAGATGGTCGTCGTCCGGGGCGGCAGATCTTTCATAACGGTCTGGCGTGTCCGCCGCAACAGCACCGGGGCCAGCCGCCGGCGCAGCTCGTCCAGATTTTTGTACCCCAGCACCTTTCCTTTTTCGTTCACCACCCGGTAGCGGTTATAAAACCGGAAGGCCGGTCCCAGCCGGCGCTCGTCAACAAATTCCACCACCGAAAACAGTTCATCCAGCCTGTTTTCCAGCGGCGTCCCGGTCAGCACCAGGGCAAAGGGCGATTTCAAGGCTTTCACCGTTTGCGAAGTCTTGGCCTCCCAGTTTTTTATCCGCTGGGCCTCATCCAGGATAATCAAATCCCAGCCGACTTTCTCAATGGCGTGAATGTCCCGCAACACCTGCTCATAATTGCAAATGGTGAAAAAGGCTTCGTTGTCATATTGCGCCGAACGCTCCTTGGCGCTGCCCAGCACCAGCTGACAGGAACGATTACTGGCTTGCTGGATCTCCATCCGCCACTGGGATTTCAGAGAGGCCGGGCAGATAACCAGCACTTTGGAAATATTCACATCCTGCGACAGCAGTTCCGCCACGCCGATGCCCTGAATGGTTTTGCCCAGCCCCATATCATCGGCCAGAACCGCCCGGCCGGCCCCCACCGCAAAAGCAACGCCATCCAGTTGATAGGGCAAAAGCTCCCGGTTAAGCAGGTTTTGACGGAGGGGATGATTTTCGGGATCACTGCGGATGGCTTCCACTTTATGTTTTACCCGCTGCTGATAAAGCTGCTTGTTGATATATTCCTCCGCATCGGGATAAATCGTAACGGGATACCCCCTGCTTTCCAGAATCCGGACATGGTGCAGCAACGTTTTTATATCCGTAACGGCTTTGTTCCGCCAGGGTACCACCAGTTTGGCCGCCTCTTTATCCAGATTGTCCGGAATCAGCATCCGCAATTCCAGGATCTTGCCATAGGCCAGATAAACCGCCAGATTCTCAATTTGCGGTGGCCGTTGCCGGACGGATTTATTGAATTTTTTTTCGGCTTTTTCCGCCACATACAGAATATGCTTGCAGGTTCCCAAGGTGTTCTTGCGGAAATCGGGGCAGGTGCAGTACGACTGCCCCCGCTCCCAGCCCCGGAGCGCGACCCGGTAGCTTTTCCCCGAAGCGGCGTTGCTGACAATATAATCCGTCCACAACTCCCGGGGATTCATGGACTTCAGCCGCATCTGCTCCTGCTGCGCCCGTTCCTTTCGCTCTGCAATGGCCTGGCGAAACAGTTCTTCTTCCGTCAGGCTTTCCACCGGCACCTTTTCCGGCGGCGGGGCCGCCAGGCCCAGAGCCATTTTTTCTTCCAGAATCAAAGACAGGGCCGCGCCTTTGTGTTCGCAGTGGATAGAAGGACAGAGGCTGCACTGAATGCGGAGCTTTTCTGCCCGGCCGTCATCAAGACGGATAAAAACCGTGGCTTCGCCCAGTTCCAAAAGGAACAGATCTTTTTTCAGGGTCACCTGCGAATCAATATCAATATCGTATTTACCGCCGGCCATAATAAGCTGTTTGCCTTCCGGCCCGAGCAGTTTGCAGGCCTGGGGAAAATTGATGTGGGCCAGCTTGTCTTTCAGGGTCAGCATTTTTTCTCCTTATCCCGGTATATCACTGAAAATTTTAAAAAAAGCGCGTCGAATCGCACACTGAAGGAACCAGCCAATGCGGTTATGCCCGTTTTTATAGCGGTTTCCCGCCGACCGGTCAAATATTTTTCAAAACAATGCCGCCGATCCCTTATCAATAAAACCTAAATTGAGCGATTTTGTTTTCGATAGTAAAATATTAGCAAATTAAAGTCACCAAAGATAAGAATTTCGTTGTCTATGGGGTAAAAAAAAGACTGAGGCGCCTTTTTTCGGCTGTTCTGAGCGGTGGGGAGCAAGTTTTGCCTTGTTTCGACGCACCTCACCCCTGTATTTCAAAATTTGTGCGGTATTGACGAGGCCAGTCAGTGTATGACCGGCGCTGCTTTGCAGCGTTCAAACAGCATCGACAAGCCAAGGCTTTTAAAACATGCGGCCGAGACTTTTAAAATCATTTTATCGCTATGAAAAACAATTTTGCCGGCAATATCGATCAGGCGCCGGCGAACTGTGTTGGCATAGGCACCGACAGGAACCACTGACATGGCGACATCTTCTTTAAAACATTCCATTAAAAAATGCCCCAGCAACATCGAATAGTACCAGGCCGCATTGGGATTGAATCGTTTAAATGGCAACTGCTCATGGCCGAAGTCTTTCAAAGCCCGGTTTGCCAGTTCATCGCTGCCGCGTTCGTGATAGCAACCCATAATGCCATCTGCTTGCAGATAATGCGCTGCTCCCGCATTTTTGAGAAGTGCATCAATGTGTTGGCCCTGGCCGATATTGGTGATAATGAGCGTGTCCGGACGGCATCCGGGCAGATACAGTTGATCTCCGCCATTGATCAGACGGCAATAAATCGCCCGTCGGTAACGGTCCCAATTGCCGCGTTTGCTGCCAAATTCAATATACTCCCAATAATCCTTCTCCCCGGAACAATAGCGGGTCCACGTCTGGCTGGCGGCGTTTTGGGCAAAGGATATGATATCCTTATACAGTTTGCCGCCGCAGACATAACCAACCTGCAACTTTTCACATGTGTCGAAGATTTTTTGATCGAAAAAGCCGCTGTCCATGCGGATAATAATCGGAACATCCGGGCGATACTGTTTTCGGATTTTGGAGACAATATGCTCGATCATTTTTTGAACCGTATCGCTATGGTTGGAGTGTTTATCACCACCGCGAAAGACCGCATCGACGATCAATCGCCCCCAGTTCATCTGCAGGGGCTGAAATCCCTTTTTTTTCTTGTAGGTCGGTTTGACGCCATGACGGCATTCGGCATCATCATTGTCCATTACCATGGTATCAATGCCCAGGTCGATTACTTTGGGCTGCTTGATCCGCAGGCGCCAGATAAAAAGGCTTTGCAGCAAGCGGCGAAAAAGAAAAGTTCGTACTCCGGAAAAAGAGTTGAAAAAACGTTTGATCCGATGCGAGGAGGCCATGTCTTTCATGTCGGTTTCAATGCTGCCGGCATATCCTCCGTCCATGGCCAGCTGATCAAAATAACTCAGGTGCCGACTGGTGCCGTCAGCCATAAAACACAGCACTTGCTTGAAAAGTTCAAAAACATCAAGCCCTTTTTTATTTTTGCGAAGGGAACCGAACAACTTGTCAATCAACGGAAAAAGCTGAATCTGGTGCAGATAGGCCACAAACAGGGCCAATCCGGCTCTTCCGGTCAAACGATCACTGGTCTGCTCAATGGCTGCAATTTTCAGTTTATTGTCTCGAAAATTTTTGCTATACTGTTTCATAAAGTCCTCTACCTTTTGGGTTGGGCTATTTTTGCTATTACTAATCAATTTTTTTGCAAATATTATAGCACATTATCCGAAAGTAGAGGACTTTTTTTATAAAAAATCGCTCAATTTAGGTACAACTTTCTTATTATAGATTCGCAGCCCAAATAAGGCTGAGACCAACTTATAGAAAGGTATCAAATCTTTACTTTTGACAATTTCTCGGCTATATCCTCAAACTGCTGATTTAAAGCGGCATCCGATGCCATTCTGAGGCGCAACCGCTTGCGGGCGACGCTTACGGCGCTGTAGTTAATTCTACCGACAAGCCTTCCTATCTCAGCCTGAGTGATATCGCAAAACCGGTATAAAAGCTCCATTAAGATGGCGCGATCCGTTGCGTTTTTACCCCGCTGGCAGATTTCATCTTCGTCTTTTCCGAGAGTTTGAGAAACATTTGTAATCAGATCTTCCGGTATCCAATAATTTCTGGCAACTTTTAACTGGGGTTGTTCCCTGTGTGGTTTCCCGGAATCTTTTTCCAGACAGGATTGCCGGATACGTTCCACAAAATCCGAATCACCGATGATTCCCATTTTGGTTACCAAATCCGAAGCCTCTTCCTACTCCCCTCCACAGCTTCTCTGTATTTGTCAAGATTAAAGATTTGATAATCAGATCCCAGGCGCCCAGTTCCATGAGCCGCTTTCCCAGCTTCCCGGCGGACGCTAAGGCCTCGTGATCATGAACGATTTCACCCGATGCATAGG
>CAZWCS010000034.1:0-34928 GCA_964632805.1 uncultured Desulfobacterales bacterium | reverse complement strand
TGGAGCGGGGGTTGTGACTGGCGGTTTTCTGTTCGATGGCAATGGCCGGGGACAACCCTTCGATCATGTCCACCGCGGGTTTGTCCATGCGTCCCAGGAACTGCCGGGCATAGGTGGACAGGGACTCCACATAGCGGCGCTGGCCTTCGGCGTAGAGGGTGTCGAAGGCCAGAGACGATTTGCCCGATCCGGACAGGCCGGTGATGACCACCAGAGCGTTGCGGGGCAGGACCACGTCGATGTTTTTCAGGTTGTGCTGGCGGGCGCCGTATATGTTGATGGTCTCGGTTGTCATGGTTTTACAGAACCTTGGCGGATGGTTTGGGCCTGTTCCGCCGCCATGCGCATGGCCGCCACCAGGCTGCCGCAGTCGGCCTGGCCGGTACCGGCGATGTCATAGGCCGTGCCGTGGTCCACGGAGGTGCGGATGATGGGCAGGCCCAGAGTGGTGTTAACGCCGTCGGCGAAATGGATCATTTTAAAAGGAATCAGGCCCTGGTCGTGGTACATGCAGATCACCGCGTCAAAGCGGCCGTTTGCGGCGTGGTAAAACACCGTGTCCGGCGGCAGGGGGCCTTCAATGGCGGCGCCGGTGCTCTGGCGGGCCTGGTGAATGGCGGGGGTGAGCAATCGTTCTTCCTCGTCTCCGAACAGCCCTTCTTCTCCGGCATGGGGATTAAGACCGGCCACGGCCAGGCGCGGGACGGAAATCCCGAAACGGGTGGCCAGAGCTTCGGCGGTCAGGGTGATGGTTTCGACAATGCTGGCGGTATCCAGGGTTGCAGAAACGGTTTGCAGAGGGATATGGATGGTCACCAGCACCACCCGCAGGCGCTCCCCGGCCATCATCATGGCATAGCGGGAAGTGCCGGTGCGTTCGGCCAGCAGCTCCGTATGTCCGGTAAAACGGCTGCCGCCCAGTTTCAGGGCCGCCTTGTTGATGGGACAGGTAACCATGGCGTCCACTTCTCCAGCCAGGGCCAGATCTGCGGCGGTGGTGATACAGGCTTCCATAATGCGGCCGGTTGCCGGGGTGGGCTGCCCCCAAACGGGGGGGAGATCCAGGGGCGGTCCGGAGGGGCGGAGAAGGTCCATTTGCCCGGGTTGATAACTGCCGGCAGCGGGGGTTTCAACAATGGAGATGGCAATCTTTTCTCCGGCGGCTTCGGCGCCTGCTTCCAGGGCAAAGGGATCACCGATAACCAGAGGCCGGCACCGCTCGTACATATCTGTCCGGGAAAAGGCGCGGGCAATGATTTCCGGGCCGATACCCACGGGGTCGCCCATGGTGACGGCAATCAGGGGTCGAATATTCATGATGCTGATGCTTTTTATAAATGAAAAATATTTATTATACTACTGATGCGGGGGTTTTTCAAAAGAAAAGAAGCGCGCCGGTTCCGGCTCCGACGGCGGCGTCTGACCGAAAAGAAGACGGCCGAGGGTATCCAGGGTATGGATTTTTGTTTCCAGGGCCGGCCGGTCGACGGAGAGAAAGCCCCTGCGGCCCTGAAGGATGAGGGTTTCCATGTTGTTCCGGCGAAGTAGTCCGGCAAGATGGTCGTTTTGTTCCATCTGGCGCAGGCAGTTTTGCCGCTCTGTCGTCAGTTCGGTCACTCCCTCTTTCCTTCCGGGGGGGCGGCGGAAAAGGGTCAGCAGTTCCTGCAGACAGGGGAAAAACATTTCTTCCGGCAGGTGATCGGAGGTGTCAAGGTAGCGGATCAGCATTTGCCGCCGGAAATCGGTAAGCAGGATGCGGGATGTGCGCAGCAGCACCCGTGCTTCCAGGCGGCGGTTTTTTTCGGGCAGGCGGTGTGCCAGAGCTGCGCGGATATCAGCGTCCAGTCGGCGGGTGGGATGGAACCGGGCGAGGAAATCCATCATGGCCGCATGGGGCGCGAAAAAGCTGGCCGGCGGGCGTCGGTCCGGGAAAAAAAGCGTAGATTCCAGTCCGGGTGGCAAGAACGGCTGCACCTTCTCCGGTTCCATTTCCGGGGGCGCGACTTTTTCCAGGAAGGCTTCCATTTCCAGGCGCCGTTCATGGCTGGGCGTCATAATCAGGGCATACAGCCCTTCGGCGTCGTCGGCCGCGGTTTCGGCCAGCAACGTTTCGATTTCCGCCGTCCCGGGACAGGCGAAGGTGGAGTCCAGAAAATGAACCACTTCCGGATCTGCGGCAAACCCCTTCCGGATCATGGCGGTGAGGCGCGCTGCAAGGTTCGGGTAAAAGGATTGGGGGATATTCATGGCGGACACAATTTTTACAATAGCAAATAATCAAACTTTTAAAAAAACTGTAACGCACAATTTTGTTGAAATTAAAGAGGAAGATACCAGAAAAACCGGACTGCGGCAAGAGGGAGGCGGGGAGTAGATTTTGCACTATGGCGTCGGGAAAATGATTTCTTGTGTAAAATTTTTGTAAAACCGGCAAAAACGCTGTCATTTTTCAGCGCTATTTTTTATATACAGAAGGCACGCCGAAGGCGGGTTGCCGGTGCGCAATTTGCCGGAAATCACAAACAGGGAAAATTTTGCCGGGCGGAAAAAATGTGCGCGGAAAAGCGCCCGGAAGTGGAAAGGATTTATTATGCTGCGTTTTTTACCGGGCTGGCTGCGGGGTTCCCTCTCCCTGTTGTTGTATTCGGTCAATACCATTTTCTGGGCGATTCCTCTTTTTTCCATGGCGATTTTGAAATTTCTGATACCAATCCGGCCATTCCGGGATTTTTGCAGCCGGATATTGGTAGAGATCGCTTTTTTGTGGATTCTGGTGAACATCTGGAACCAGAAACTGTTTCTGAATCTGACCCTGGAAGTGGAGGGCCTGGAGAAACTCAACCGGCGGGACTGGTATCTGGTGATCGCCAACCACCAGACCTGGGTGGATATCCTGGTTCTGCAACGCATATTTTACCGCCGGATTCCTTTTTTAAAATTTTTTCTGAAAAAGGAACTGATCTGGGTCCCGATCCTGGGACTGGCCTGGTGGGCGCTGGATTTTCCTTTTATGAAACGGTACTCCAGTGATTTTTTAAAAAAATATCCGCATCTGAAAGGCCGGGACATTGAAATTACCCGGCGGGCCTGTAAAAAATTTTCCACTTCCCCCGTCTCCGTGGTGAATTTTTTGGAAGGCACCCGTTTTACGGAAGAAAAACGGGAAAAACAGCAGTCTCCCTATACCCATTTGCTTCTCCCCCGGGCCGGGGGTATCGCCTTCGTATTGGCCGCCATGGGAGAACAGTTGAACAATATTGTCAACGTTACCATTGCTTATCCGGCCAGACCGGTAAGCTTCTGGCGTTTTCTTTGCGGCAAGGTTGCCCATATTAAAGTAACCGTGGAGATTATTCCCATTACCGGGGATTTGATCGGCGATTATTTTGAAGACGACCGGTTTCGGGAAAGTTTCCAACAGTGGGTCAATACCCTGTGGGAAGATAAAGACCATAACTTGTCTCGTCTGCAGCTGGTCAATTGATTGCCGGATTCCGGATTTACCCAGCAGCCGCTGTAATCAAAGAAATCTGTAGGGCCCCTTTTCCCCTTTTTATTTGTCTTTATACAGTCTTCGTGATATAATTATCGCTTAATATATCAATAGTCGCTGAAAAGGGATAGGACCGTTTTCCCAGTACCGGCTTTTCTGTCAGCTTTTTGTTTCCGGCCGGTCAGAACACGGGGTGACCCGCAGAAAATTTTTGGGACTTGTGGCCGAACCGATGAACCTGAAAGAAATGGCGGAAGGACAGGGACTTACCCGGGAAGAATTCGTGGAAATTGTTGATCTCCTGGTTGATACCACCCGGACGGACATCCACAAAATCCGGTCGGCTCTGGCTGCCGGAGATCTGCAGGCGGTAGCGGAGGCGGCCCATTCGATTAAAGGTGCTGCCGGTAATATGGGGTTTATGAATCTTTCCGCAGTGGCCCGCGATGTGGAGAGTCAGGCGACAGGGGAGAAGGCGGAAGCGCTGCAAGCCACGATTGACGACCTGATCAGCCAGCTTCGGATTGTTGAAACCAGCCTGGAAAAAGAGTTGCCCTGAGGGGGTGGGCCGCTTGTTCCAATGCGTTCTTCAAACCGGCGTCAGTTTCGGTCTGAAAGGCAGACCATGCCGGGCGGGCGCCCGGTCGAAAATGAAAATCTTAAGCAGCGGGGAATCATGGACGAAAATCGCGACGGTGTGTCCATCCTGGTGGTGGATGACAATCTGCTGAACTTGAAACTGCTCTCAACCACCCTGGATAATCACGGTTATCAAACGATTACGGCTATGGACGGGCCGACGGCCAAACAGCTGGCGAAAACGGAAAAACCTGATATTATTCTGCTTGATATAAAAATGCCGGGGGAGGATGGATTTGATGTCATCAAGCACCTGAAAAACAATCCGGTGACCAATTCCATCCCGGTTATTTTTCTTTCCGGTGTGAGTGAGCTGGAGTCCAAGTTGACCGGTTTTGAACTGGGGGCAGTGGACTACATCACCAAGCCCTTTCATCCCCTGGAAGTGCTGGCACGGGTTCGTCTGCATCTGAAGCTGTCCATTGCCACCAATTCTCTGGTGGCCAACCAGGCCAACAAGCTCAAACAGATTACCGAAGCCCAGACCGCTTTGCTGACTTCTCCGGAAATGCAGCCCCGGGCCGGTTTTGGCGCCTATTACTGTGCGCTGGAAGAGGCCGGTGGGGATTTCTACGATGTCTTTCCGGTTTCGGAAGATATTTTCGGTTATTTCGTGGCTGATTTTTCCGGTCATGACATCAAAACCAGCTATCTGATATCTTCGGTAAAAGCGCTTTTGCGGCAAAATTGTACCCCGGTTTATCAGGCACTGGAAAGTATTAAGATCATTAATGATGTTTTGCTGAAAATATTGCCGGAAGACAAATATCTGACGGGAACCTATGTCAGTTTGAACCGGAAAACCCATTCCATGATCATCGTAAGCGCCGGACATCCTCCGGTCATATATGTTCCGGCCAGCGGTTCCCCGCGTTTTATTGAATTGTCCGGGGATGTGATCGGGGCTTTCAGCGATGTGGCCTTCGGGCAGGAATCTCTGAAAGTCTCCAAGGGGGATCGGCTGTATATCTACTCCGATGGTTTAATCGAATCTTGCCGCAGAAAAATTTTGTGGCCGGAAGGTTCGGCTGACCTTTTGACTGCCTGTAAAGAAGTCGCCGATGATCCCGTGGAAAAAGCGCCGGAAAAGATTCTGCGTTTTCTGGGCAAAGACACGTCGGCGTGTGAAGATGATATTATCATTCTGGGTATCGAAGTATAAGCCGTTATTCCCGGCGTAAACCGCCCGGCCGGCGGTTGCCTCCGTTTACCGGCAGCGGATGGTGAAGGAGCGGGAGGCTTTCCCCGGCGGGGCGGGCAAGGCCGGGAGGTGAGCGGCCGCAGCAAGTTTTCCCCGTCTTTGCCGCTTGGGATGCAAACGAGATGGGAATATTCTTATGCCAGCAAACGGCAACATCTACATCTCACAGGAAAAAACCAGCCTGACCATTCATTTTCCGACGGCGGTGGAGACGATTAATCAGGCGGAGGCCGCGACCCGCAAGTTTTTACATTCGTTGGGTTTTGGTCAGGAGGAGATTTTTCCCATATGCCTGGTCATGCGGGAGGGCCTGCTGAATGCGGTCAAACACGGCAATCGCTTTGATTCCCGGAAAATCGTGAAATACAGGCTCCGCTGGGAGGATGATATCCTGACCATGGAGATCGAAGACGAAGGAGACGGTTTTGACTGGCGGGACATTCAGAATGATCCCCCGCCCATTGACTCCATTCATGGCCGGGGTATTTTTATTATGCGCCGCTATTTTTCGGATTACCAGTATAACGAAACCGGCAACCGCATCATTCTGTCCAAATACTGCCCCCGTTTGAAACCGGCGGAAAGTGATCGTCAGGCATCCCTGGAATCCCTGACCCGAACCATCTTGAAGTCTCCGGCCATCATTAAAGATGTTTCCGATGATGAGCTTTTTCAGTTAATTGAAAATCTGTATGTCCAGCGGAATAAAATCGAACTGGTCAACGCGGAAATGCACCGGGCGATCAACTGGGGTGCCCGAGACGGGCAGGAGAGCGGGGAAACCGTTTCAAACCATGAAGAGTGGTACCGGATACTGTTTGAAAACAACCCCATTGAAACCATCATTGTGGATCACCAGGGACGTATCACGGAGTACAACCTGGCCAAGAAAAAGGCCGGAGACCGGCTTCCGGAAATCGGTACGGTGATGTACAAAGATTACGCCGCGCAGCATATAATTGACATGCACAGCGAATTGATGTCGTGCCTGAAAACCGGTCAGTCCAAGAGATTTCCGGAACTGCCCTATCGAAACAAAATTTTGCATATCCGGATTTCTCCCTTTCCGGACGGTGCTATCATTACCTCTGTGAATATTACCCATTTAAAACAGCGTGAAAATGGTCTGCCCACCTCTGCGACTGCCGGGGAGGAGGCGCAGGAAGAAGTGGTGGTCATTAATCTGGACGGCATCATTGAATATGCCAATGAAGCCTTCCTTTATCGGAACAATTGCGATCTGAAAACGGCTATTGGCCGTAACCTCTTCTCCGGTGAAGTCGGGCTTTACGACAAGGCGCTTTACGAGGATATTTGGAGGACTCTCCAGCAAGGAGAATCCTGGACCGGCCTGATTTCCAGAAACGATGGTAGCGACCGGCATGAGGTGGCTGCGACGATATCACCCGTAAAGGATCATACCGGTTATGTCGTCTGTTATGTTTCCATCAGTCGGGATTTAACCCATGAAGCCCGATTGCAGGAGCAGCTCCGCGAGGCCCGAAGAAGACAATTGGTGGGCGCAATTGCGGACGGGGTTGCGTATGATTTTAATAATCACCTGGGCGCGATCATGATGAAGGCGGAGTTGCTGTCGGCGGAGATGACGGAAGGCGGCAAGCTCCGTTCTCTGGCCCGGGATATCCGGCTGGCCGCCAGAAAGTCCAGAATTCTGGCCAATCTTATTTTGATGTTTTCCGGTGAGGATAGCGCCGAAAAAAAACCGGTGCAGCTGGCCGCTGTCGTGCGGGAGGCCTTGTCGAACTGGGGTACCCGGTTACCCCCGAATATTCACCTGGAGCGGGATTTATCGGAGGAGGGCGCTTTGATCCGGGCAAATTCCATGCAACTCCAGGAGATCATAGTTCATTTGTGCGATAATGCCGTAGCCGCCATGCGCCGGACGGCGGTAATTTGCGTTTATCGGTCGGCAGGAGCAGGGTGACGGAGCATACGGCTACGGCCGAACTTCCCCCCGGTGATTATATCCGGTTATCGGTACAGGATACCGGCCACGGTATTTCGCCGGAACGGCAAAAAGATATTTTTAAGCCGTTTTTTTCCCTGCAGCAGGCCAAAGAAGCAGACGGCCTGGGCCTGTTGCTTGTGCAGGGGATTGTTGCCGGCCATAATGGCTTGATAACGGTGGACAGCCAAATGGGCCGGGGCACCACGGTTTCGGTTTTTTTCCCGGAGACCGTTTCTTGAGCATCAGCCATGGCAGTTGATACGCCCCGTTCTGGATGAAAATCAAAGCGGTTTGTTGGCAGAGCCGCTTTGAAAAACATCGCCAGGTTTTTTCCCCGCAAAATCTTTTATTTCCAGATGGCCCCAATTGTTGTAGTGTATATGCAATGGCGACATGCGCAGCCGAAAAAGTAGATTTGATGCGATAGCGGTGGTTATGCCGGGTCAATAAATGACAGGGACGGGCCATGAAACTGGGACTGGTCGGTTTGCCCGGGGCGGGCAAGACAACGTTATTTGAAGCGCTGACCAAAACGGAAACGATGCCGGGACAGAAAAGTGAGGACCGGCTGGCGGCCATTCATGTTCCGGACCACCGCGTGGATACCCTGAGCGATTGGTACCGGCCCCGCAAAACCATTTATGCCCAGGTTAATTATTTTCTGCCCGCCCGGGGCGAAAAAAAAGACCGGGAAAACCAGTGGAATGCCGTCAAAGAGTGTGACGCCCTGATTCATGTGGTACGCAATTTCGATTTCCCCGGACTTCCGGCACCGGATCCACGGCGGGATGTTGTTGCCATGGAAGAAGAATTTATTCTGTCCGATCTTGTGGTGGCGGAAAAGCGGCGGGAGCGGATCGCAGCGGATAAACAGCGGGGGAAAAAAATTGATCCCAATGAGGCCGCTCTTCTGGAGGAGGTCCAGGTCCTGCTGGAAAACGGCACGCCTTTGCGCCGCAACCCCGTCATCGCCGAATCTCCGCTTTTGCGGGGATTTTCCCTGGTATCGGCCAAACCGGTTCTGACCCTGATCAATAATGCCGATGAAGATCCGGCCATTCCGGAAGGCGTTTCCCCGGAGGATGAGGGTCAAATGGTCGTGCGGGGCCGGCTGGAACATGAAATTTCCCGCATGTCGGTGGAGGAAGCTGAGGACTTTCTGGCCGAATTTGCCATTCCGGAACCGGCGACCGATCGCGCCGTTAGAAGATCCTACCATATTCTGGGCCTGATATCGTTTTTTACGGTGGGCGAAGATGAGGTCAAAGCCTGGACCATCCGCAAAGGAACGCCGGCGGTTCAGGCGGCCGGGGTCATTCATTCCGATATCCAGAAGGGTTTTATCCGCGCAGAGGTTATCGGATACGACGACCTGATCCGGGCCGGCAGTTATGCCGCCGCCCGCAAAATGGGGCTGACCCGCCTGGAAGGAAAAACATACGAAATGGTGGACGGCGATATCGTCAATTTCCGGTTTAATGTTTAGATTATCGACAGACGCCGGGAGAAATGCCGGCGAAAGAGACGACCATGATTATTGATGCCCATACCCACATTTTTCCCGAAACGGTGCGCCGGGATCGAAGACGGTATTTTGACGGCGAACCGGCCTTCCGGCTGCTGTATGAATCACCCCAATCCAGACTGGCCGGGGCCGAAGATTTGATCGCCGTCATGGATGAAAACGGCATTGACAAGGCGGTTACTTTTGGTTTTCCGTGGGAAAATCCGGAAACGGCCAAACGGCACAACGATTATATCCTGTCCGCCCAGCAGGATTATCCGGGCCGTTTAATCGGACTGGGCTGCATGGGAATGTATACCCCGGAGGCGGCCGCCGAAGCGGAACGCTGTCTGACAGCCGGTCTGCAGGGAATCGGGGAACTGGCCTTTTACCAGGCCGGTCTGGACAGGGACGCCCTTGACCGGATGTCTCCGATTATGGCCCTTTGCCGGGAGAACGACAAGCCGGTGCTGATTCATACCAACGAACCGGTGGGGCACGTTTATCCCGGCAAGACCCCCAACACCCTGAAACAGATTTATGATCTGGCCGCAGCCTTTCCGGAGAACCGGATTGTCCTGGCCCACTGGGGCGGTGGAATCTTTTTTTTCAATCTGCTCAAAAAAGAAGCCAAGACCGTATTGCGCAATATCTGGCTGGATACGGCCGCCTCGCCTTTTCTCTACGATCCCGGAATTTACGCTCTTGCCTGTCAACTGGCCGGGCCGGAAAAAGTTCTCTTTGGCACGGATTATCCCCTGCTTCCGCCCGGGCGATATTATGCCGAACTGAAAGAGGCGGGGCTTACCCCCCAGGAAAAAAGTGCCATTATGGGAGACAGTGCCGGCCGGGTATACTTGCCGGACGGGAAACGGCCGCTTGCGGTAGAGCAGGGTGCGCCGTTGCCGGCCGACCGGTGATACCCCTATTTTTCTTGACATTTCAGATAGATCGCGGTAATACAATACGTATTCTCGATTTTCCCGAAAGCAGGCGGCAACAGACACGGGGGGCCGGAGACCTTGAAAAATTACACCAAAGCCATTCTGGTCGCTGCTGGTCTGGGGGTGCTGGCCTATTTCCTCGAAGCCTTGATAGACTGGCTCTTTTTTTTCAACCGGCCCTTTTTTGATATTCTGATATGGGAGACCTCCGGTCATCATCTTTTTATGCGCCTGCTGTACGTGGGACTGATTATGATTGGCGGGGGATATGCAGTACTTCTTTTGTCCAGGCTCCAGATTGCCCGGGAACGGGAGTCTCACATCAAAAGAGTCCTTTTGGCCATTCGCAATGTAAACCGGCTGATCACTCATGAAAAAAATCAAACCCGGCTGCTGGATGAAACCTGCCGGCTGCTGGTGGAAACGCAGGGCTTATTTAATGCCTGGATCATACTGTTGGAAAACGGCCGGCCGGTGGAACCGTTTTATCATAAAGGTTTTGAAGGAAGATTCGGGGAAATGACGCGCCTGCTTTTGTCCGGCCAACTGCCGCTCTGTGGAGCCCGGGTTCTGGCGGAAATGGCGCCGCAAATTATTTCTGGCCCTTGCAGTGAATGCGGTGATTGTCCCAACCGGCCCGACTATTATCCGGAACGGTCAGCGATGGCCATTCCCCTTCAGTATGCCGGCCATCTGTTCGGATGGCTGACGGTTTCCGTTCCACGAGATTTTGCAGAGGATCCGGAGGGCATAAGACTGTTATCCGGGGTCGCCCATGATATTGCTTTTGCCCTTGATTACATACAGGCCGCTCGCGCCCTGGAGGAAAGCCAGCAACGCTATCGGGAAATTTTCCAGCATATGAGCGACGGGGTGGCGGTTTACGAGGCGATGGAAGGCGGCCGGGATTTTATTTTCAAAGACGTCAATCCGGCTGTTCTCCGGGGTGCCGAACTGAACCGGCAGGAGGTGGTGGGGCGCCGGGTAACCGAGGTTTTCCCCGGAGTTCAGGATCTCGGTCTTTTGGCGGTTTTTCAGCGTGTTTACCGGAGCGGGCAGGCGGAGCACCTGCCGGTATCCCGTTATCGGGACGACCGGGTCACCCTGTGGGTGGAAAATTATGTTTTCAAGCTGTTCTCCGGTGAGATCGTGGCCGTGTATACCGATTTGACCGGTCGCAAAGAAGCGGAAGAGGCCTATAGCCGGATTTATCATCTGGCCCCGGACCTGATCTGTGTGGCGGATATTCAAAAAGGAACTTTTTTACAGGTCAATCCCGCTTTTGAGCAGATCCTCGGCTATACCGAAGACGAGCTGCTGGGGCGTCCCATTCTGGATTTTATTCATCCCGATGATGTGGACAGAACCCGGGCGACATATCAGGAGAATATCCTGAAAGGCGTGAACGTGCTTTCTTTTGAAAACCGGTATCGCAGCAAAGACGGTTCCTATCATTATCTGGACTGGAATGCCACCTCCATTCCCGCAGAAGGGGTCACCTTTGCCATTGGCCATGATATCACCGAGCGCAAGCAGGCGGAAGCTGAACTGCGGGAAAGCGAAGCCCAGTTTCGGAGTATTTACAACACCTCGGCGGACGGAATTTTGATTTTCAACCTGGAGGGGGAGATAGTTGCCGCCAATCCCATGGCGGAAAAGCTTTACGGGTATGACAAAAACGAAATGGCCGGTCTTTCCGGAAAAGACATTGTCAGCAAGAAATATTATCCCGTTTTTCAGGAGTTCCTGCGGCTCAAGGAAAACGAGAATTTTCGGGGGGATTCCATTGATATCCGCAAGGACGGCTCGTCCTTTCATATTGAAGTCCGGGGCAGCCGCTTCCGTTACCAGAGCCGGCCCCATCTGCTGGCCATTGTTTCCGATGTGACCGACCGCAAGCAGGCCGAGGCGGAGCGGGAACGGCTGCTTTCCGCCGTGGAGCAGTCCAGAGAGATTTTTATTATTACTGATGCCGAGGGAACCATACAGTACGTCAATCCGGCTTTTACCACCATTACCGGCTATTTACGGGAAGAAACCCTGGGACAGAACCCCCGCATGCTGAAAAGCGGGGAGCAGGACGCGGCCTTTTACGAAGATCTCTGGCAGACCATTTCCAACGGCCGCCCCTGGCAGGGCCGTTTTGTCAATAAACGCAAAGACGGCTCTTTTTATACGGAGGAGGCGACCATTTCACCGGTGCGGGATGCTTTCGGGCAGATCGTCAATTATGTCGGGGTTAAACATGATATTACCCAGCAGTTGCGCGTTCATAACGAAAAGTTGCAACTGGAGGCCCAGTTCCAGCAGGCCCAGAAACTGGAATCCATCGGCCGTCTGGCCGGTGGCGTGGCCCACGATCTGAACAACCTGCTTTCTCCCATCATTGGCTACAGCGAAATCCTTCTGGATGATTTCCGGGAAGATTCCGAGCAAAAAGAGTCCATCGAGGCCATTATCCAGGCCGGCATGCGGGCCCGGGATCTGGTCAATCAGCTTCTGGCTTTCAGTCGCAAACAGGTACTGGATTTTCAGCCGGTGGACATGAACCAGATCCTGACCTGGTTTGAAAAACTGCTCCGACGGGCCATTCGGGAGGATGTAGCCATGGAGATGGAGCCTGCTGCGAATCTTCCTTTAATCCGGGGCGATGCCGGTCAACTGGAGCAGGTTATCATGAATCTGGTGGTGAATGCCCAGGACGCCATGCCGGACGGGGGCACCATAACCATTGAAACCCGGGAGCAGGAGCTGACCGGGGAAACACTCCTGGAGGGAGAGGATCTTCAGCCCGGCAAATATGTTCTGCTGCGGGTGCGGGACACGGGCAGCGGTATGGACCCCGGTATCCAGGAACACCTGTTTGAGCCGTTTTTTACTACCAAAACCAAGGACAAGGGAACCGGTTTGGGGCTGGCGACGGCGTATGGAATTGTCAAACAGCATGGCGGCGAAATCCGGGTATCCAGTCAATCCGGACAGGGGAGTGTGTTCGATATATTTTTGCCGGTGGCCGAAGAGGAAGAGACTTTGTTCGGGGAGTTGACCGGCGCCCATCCGGATGATCTGGAGGGGGGGGAAACCATATTACTGGTGGAAGACAATGAACAGGTGCGTCAGCTTTCCCGCGCGATTTTGCAGCGGCAGGGGTACACCGTGATTGCCGCTGAAAACGGGGAACAGGCGCTGGCGTCCATGGCGCAGCATGAAGGGCCGGTGCATCTTCTTTTAACAGATGTGATTATGCCCAAAATGAGCGGCCGGGAACTGTTTGACCGGATTGCCCGTAACTTCCATGCCGACCGGGATGAGGCCGATATGAAAGTGCTTTATATGTCGGGGTATGCGGATGATATTATCGCCCGTCACGGTGTCCTGGAAGAGGGGGTCAATTTTATCCAGAAACCCTTCTCGGTAGAGACGCTGGCTGTAAAAGTACGGGAAGTGTTGAACAACAGATAAATTTTGCCGCTTTCGGCGGAATGTCTTTCTGCACGCCCGTCTCTTATTTTTTACTTTCCCGGCGGATGCGCACAGCTTCGGCATGGGCCGTCAGGCCTTCCACTTCGGCCAGTTGAATCACATCGGCCGCTTCGGTCTGAAAGGCTGCCCGGGAGTAATGAACCATGCTGATTTTTTTCAGGAAATTAGCGGTTCCCAGGGCGGAGGCAAAGCGGGCGCTGCCGGCTGTGGGCAGGGTGTGGTTGGGCCCGGCCACGTAGTCTCCCACCGGTTCCGGGGTGTAATGGCCCAGAAAAACGGCCCCGGCGTGTCGCACCTGGCCGAGCCAGTCCAGGGGGGAATCGATCTGCAGCTCCAGATGTTCCGGCGCAAAGCTATTGGCCAGGTCAAAAGCCGCGTGCAGATTTTTTACCACAAAGATCGCGCCGTAAGCGGCCAGGGCCTGCCGGGCGGTTTCCTGCCGCGGCAGCGCCGACAGTTGTTTTTCGATTTCCGTCATGGTCTCCCGGGCAAGGTTTTCCGAGCAGGTGACCAGTATGGCCGAGGAAAGCCGGTCGTGTTCCGCCTGGGAGAGCAGATCGGCGGCCACGAAACGGGGGTCGGCCGAGGCGTCGCCGATAATCAGGATCTCACTCGGTCCGGCAATCATATCAATGCCCACCGTCTCGGCCAGGATTTTTTTGGCCAGAGCGACATAAATATTGCCGGGCCCGGCAATCATGTCCACCCGCGGAATGGTCTCCGTGCCAAAGGCCAGGGCCGCAATCGCCCAGGCGCTGCCGATTTTGTAAATTTCGTCTACTCCGGCTTTCTTTGCCGCCACCAGCAGATGGGGGGCCACCCGCCCGTCTTTCCGGGGCGGGGTAACCATGACCACTTTCGGTACTCCGGCGATTTTGGCCGGAATGGTGCCCATTACCACCGTAGATACCAGCGGCGTCTCTCCCCCCTGGGCCCCCGGCACATAAATACCGGCCGAATCCACCGGCCGCACCAGCTGCCCCAGCAGCACGCCGGGCCGCTCGTTTTTGAGCCAGGTGGCTTGCAACTGGGAGCGGTGGAAGGCGGATACTTGACGGATGGCCCGGTTCAGGGCCCGCACAAACGGTTTATCCACGGCTTTGGCGGCGCTGTCCATTTCTTTTGGGGTAACCCGAAAGGCCCGGGCCGATATTTTCGGGGCGTCAAACTGCCGGGAATAATTTTCCAGGGCTTGGTCCCCGTTTTTGCGAACCGCGGCGATAATGGCTTCCACCGTATGCCGCATTTTTTTGGTATAATCCTGCCCCCGTTTGCCAATCCGTTGTTGCCGTTCTTTGGCGGCGGCCGTGCCGTGCCGGTAGATTTTCATTATTATCCTCCTGTTGGGGCCCATCCGGTTGCCGGAAAAGGGTTTTCCCCGATTTATCCGCTTTCCAATTTCTCATTGACAGTGTGTGCAGAATTTGATCTATTATTTGTTTTTATTAACCGGTTTTCATTTATAAATCAAAGATTTCCGGATGGAAACCAACTATATCACAAAGAACGGGGTTTTACACGGAGGTTTTATGTCAAAACGGATTTACAATTTCAACCCGGGACCCGCGGCCCTGCCCGAAAGTGTCCTGGAAGAAATACAGGCGTCATTTTTAAATTTTCAGGATACCGGCATGTCCATTACCGAAATCAGTCACCGTTCGCCGGCCTTTGATGCGGTTATTGACGATGCCATTGCCCGTACCCGGCGTCTGCTGAACATCGGCGAGGAATTTGACGTCCTCTTTATTCAGGGCGGGGCCAGTATGCAGTTTGCCATGATTCCCATGAATCTTCTGCCCGCGGGAAAATCCGCCGATTATGTGGACACCGGGACCTGGTCGACCAAAGCCATCAAGGAAGTGGAAATTCAGGGAAAAATCTGCCGGGTGGCGGCTTCCTCGGCGGACGACAACTATTCCTATATCCCGGAAGCCATTGATTTTGATCCGCAGGCGGTCTATGTGCACCTGACCTCCAACAACACCATCAAGGGAACGCAGTGGCCGGCTTTCCCCGATACCGGCGGCGTTCCCATCATCTGCGACATGTCTTCCGATATCATGAGCCGTCCCCTGGATATGCGCAAATTCGGCCTGGTCTATGCCGGCGCCCAGAAAAATATCGGCCCGGCCGGAGTATGTATGGTCATTATTCGGAAAGATATGCTGGAAAAGGCTGACGACACCCTGCCGTCCATGCTGAAATACGCCACCTATGCCGCCAAAAAATCACTTTACAATACTCCGCCCTGTTTTGCCATTTACACCATTCAGCTGGTCCTCAAGTGGCTGGAGGAGACCATCGGCGGCCTGGAGAAGATGGATGCCATCAACCGGGAAAAAGCGGCCCTGCTGTATGAACTGTTTGACTCCGGAGATTTTTATTCCGCTACCGCCCGGCCCGGAAGCCGTTCCCTGATGAACGTTACCTTCCGGTTGCCCACGGAAGAATTGGAAAAACAGTTTATCGCCCAGGCCGCGGAAAACAGTCTGGGCGGGCTGAAAGGACACCGTTCCGTCGGGGGATGCCGGGCCTCCATTTATAATGCCACTACGCTGGAGGCGGTCCGTGAACTGGTTGCGTTCATGAAGGATTTTGCACGGAAAAACGGCTGATTCGGCTTTGTATTTATTGCAACCGTGAGGGGAAAAGAAACCGATGAATTTGAAAACTCCGGATTTACAGCCTGTCGGTCTGTCACTGGCGATTGACGCCGTCTGCGAATGTATAGCGGAAACCCAGCGGGAAAACGGCGATATCCCCTGGTCTGCCGGGGACAAGTCTGATCCCTGGGATATGGTGGAGGCGGCCATGGGGCTTACCATCGGCGGTTATTACGACCAGGCCCGCGACGCCTACCACTGGTTGCAGCGCCGGCAGCACGCCGATGGCAGCTGGCACGCTTCCTATAAGGATGGAAGGCCTCTGGACCGCACTTTTGATACCAATGTCAGTTCCTATATCGCGGTAGGCGTGTTTCATTATTACCTGGTTACCGGGGACTCGGCGTTTTTGAAGCAGATGTGGCCGACGGTCCAGGCAGGCATCGATTTTGCCGTCAGCCTGCAGACCTCCCGGGGAGAAATTTACTGGGCCAAAAATCCTGCGGGGAAAACCGACCCCATGGCGCTGCTGACCGGCTCCAGCTCCATTTACATGAGCCTGAAGTGCGCCCTGGCCATCGCCCATGCACTGAATCGGTCCAGGCCGCCCTGGCAGCAGGCTTTGGCCATTCTGGGCGATACCCTGGCCAACCGGAGACATCTTTTTAACGTGGCCAAATCCCGGTTTTCCATGGACTGGTTTTATCCCGTTCTGTGCGGTGCGTTGACCGGGGAAGACGCCCGGAAACGCATTGACAAGCACTGGAAAAAATTTGTCGTCAAGGGCCTGGGGGTGAAATGTGTTTCCGATGAACCCTGGGTAACCATTGCGGAAACTTCGGAACTGGTGCTGGCTCTGCATGCCATGGGCAACGAGAGCATTGCCAAGATGGTTTTTAACTGGATCCAGGACAAATGTTTTGAAGACGGCTCCTACTGGTGCGGGTTTACCTATCCGGATATCATTATCTGGCCGGAGGAAAAGATCACCTGGACCAACGGGGTGGTTTTGATGGCGGCGGATGCCCTGTATCATCTGACACCGGCCTGCCGGATTTTCACCCATCGTTTCTGGGAGTCGGAATACCCCTTTATTTTTGCCGGATAACCTTTCAAACCCGACCGGGAGCCGTTTTTGCACCGGGACCATCGTCCATATTATCTGAAAAATCTGTATGTAAAATTCCAGGAATTTTACGTCAATCATTTCCTGCGTCCCCAGTTTGACGCCCTGGGCGAGAACTTTAATTTCATGCAGCCCTGGAACGTGGAGGTCTTCGGCCCCTATATTCACATTGGCGATCATGTCAATGTCATGGCCTCATCCGACAACAAGGTGCGGTTTTCAGTCTGGACGGACCATGATGACGTGGAAGGCATCTTTATCGGCGACGCCTGCCTGATCTGTCCCGGAAGCCGGATCAGCGCCGCCAGAAAAATTACCATCGGCGACGGTACCATGCTGGCCGCCGGCGCCTATGTCACTGATGCCGACTGGCACGGCCTGTATGACCGGCGCTCCACCGGCGCGGCCGAGCCGGTAAGCCTGGGCGAAAATGTCTGGATCGGAGACAACGCCATCGTTACCAAGGGGGTTACCATCGGCAAAAACAGCATTGTCGGGGCCCGTTCGATCGTGCTGCACGACATTCCCGACAACGTCGTGGCCGCGGGCAACCCTGCTCAGGTCATCAAGGAGCTGGACCCGGACGGTCCCTTTTTTTCCCGCAAGGACTGGTATGCCGACCCGGTCAAGCTCCGGTCCGACCTGGAAAACATCGACCGCTCCATTCTGCAAGGCAATACTTTCCTGCACTGGCTGCGCTATCTTTTTTTCCCCCGCAAAGGCGATTGATCCGATTCTTTTTTCTCGTTAACGGTTACGTTCAAGTCCTATATTCAACCGGTGATTATCATGAGCGCCATTCCCCTGGCCTTCATCGGCGTTCCCTGGGGGATGCTGCTGATGGACCGCCATTTCTGCATGCCCGCCGCCATGGGGATGATTTTGCTGGCGGGCATTGTGGTCAACAACACCAGCACCTGAAACAGATTGAAGATGCAGTTCCCCCTCTTGTTTTGCCGGTCCGGGAATGGGAGGAAATGAATTGACATTCCCGGCGCAGGCAGATAGGAATTGATAATCATCCTGAATTTTATTGTCAGGACTGCTTGGGGATATTAAAAAAATAGTCGGGTATCAATTTGTTCCTTTTTTAGGTTTGCAGGTTATGATCCGTATTCCCAAAAAAACGCTGATCGCCCTGCTGCTGATTGGCCTGGGCATTGTCATCGGGTTTCCGCTGTTCAGCATGACCTACTACACCATGGTGCGGACCTCCACCCCTCAATTTTGCGCCTCCTGCCACGAAATTCAGTTTGCCGTCGACACCTGGCGCACCTCCACCCATGTCAATAACGCCCAGGGATTTGTGGCCGACTGCATGGACTGTCATCTGCCGGCACCCCATGACACCGTGGACTTTTTTTACACCAAAACCATGCATGGCATTAAGGACGTTATTGCCCATTTTCTGAAGGACGAATACGATCGCCGGGAAAACCGGGAAAAGGCCTATGCCTCTTTTGATAACGAACAGTGTCAGAAATGTCACCGCAATCTGCTGTATATTCCCGACAAGCGGGGGGCCATGCTGGCCCACCGGTCGGTGGTTTACGCCCTGCCGGGGCGGGAAAAGCGCTGCGTGGAGTGCCACCGGGATCTGGTGCACAACCCCACGCCCATTTACCGGTATAAACAGTTTGAACCGTTGTAATCCATAATCAGACAAGGAGAGGGGTATGAAAGTATTCACTGCGATCTGCGGGGTTTTGGCGGGGGTGGTGGTTTTGTTCCCGACAGTGGCCATACTGGCCGCGGACTCCGGCGCCGACATGACCAAGGAAAAGGAATTCCGGATCGAACGCAGCATTTCCGAGGCGGGCATGGCCTGCATCCAGTGTCACAAGCGGGAACATCCCGGAATTTTTGCCGACTGGGCCAACAGCCGACATGCCAGCGCCAACATCACCTGCATAGACTGCCATAAGGCGGAAAAGCATGCCGCGGACGTGAGCCGGGCCCACTATAAGCAGTATGAAAATTCCGATGATCCCTGGGCCCGGGCCCGCTATCGGGTACCGGTCACCGGGGTGGTTACCCCCAAGGACTGTTCCCGCTGTCATCCCAATGAAGCGGAGCAGTACAGCCGCAGCAAGCACGCCAATACCCTGGAAATTATCTGGAAGATCGATCCCTGGCTGAATGACGGCATGAACAGTGCGGTGGAGCGCAGTTCGGGTTGTTTTTACTGTCACGGCACGGTCCTGAAAAAAAATGAAGACGGGGATCTGACGGACGAGACCTGGCCCAATGTGGGGGTGGGCCGCGTAAATCTGGACGGCAGCCGCGGCAGTTGTTCCAGTTGCCATACCCGGCACCGTTTCTCCGTTATGGAAGCCAGAAAGCCCGAAGCCTGTGGCCAGTGCCATCTGGGGCCGGACCACCCCCAACTGGAAATCTACATGGAGTCCAAGCACGGTGATATTTACACTGCCTTCGGGGACACTTACAACTGGACCGCCGCGCCCGGGACCTGGTCGGCCGGGGTGGACTATCGCGGGCCCACCTGCGCCACCTGCCATATGTCCGGGGCCGGGGCGGTGAAAACCAGTCACGACGTCACCGAGCGTCTCTCCTGGGAACTGCAGGCCCCCCTGACCATCCGGCCGGAAGATTTTTCCGCTTTTCCGGCCAACACCAACTGGAAGCAGGAACGCCGGAAAATGCAGGCGGTCTGCACCCAGTGCCATGGAGCGGTCTGGGTCAAAGATCACTATCAGACCATGGACAAGGTGGTGGCCGAATACAATCAGGTGTATTTTGCCCCGGCCAAAGCCATGCTGGACAAGCTGTACAAGAAAGACCTGCTTGACGACAGCCGTTTTTTCGACGAGGCGCTGGAGGTCGAGTTCTATGAACTCTGGCATCATGAAGGCCGGCGGGCGCGCATGGGCGCGGCCATGATGGCCCCGGATTATTCCTGGTGGCACGGTTTTTATGAATGCAAAAAGCGCTTTACCGCCTTCATGGAAGAAGCCGGGGCGCTTTTGGAAAACAACCAGCCGGCCCATCAGTACAAGAATTATCCCAATGCCACCGGCAGCACCGAAAAACCGGCCGCGGTGTTTTCGCCGGAGCCATGATCCTTTAGAGAAAATTTATGCCCATTCCGGGAGGACTGCTGACCACCGCCATGGCGGTGATGCCGCACACGGATATTGACCGGGCGCTGGACTGCGCCCTGTCTCTGGATATCCCTTTCTGGCCTCAACTGCCCCGGCTCAACTATTATGAAGACATGTATGTGCAGGCCGCGGAGCATTTTCCGGGGATTGTGCTGGATGTCGAAGCCCGCACCCTTTCCTTTTCGCAGGATAAATTTCTGGCGGAACTGGATGCCTACCTGGCGGCCATGGATCAGCCGGAAACCTTTGATGTCAGCCGCACCTATTCCGCGGTTTACCATCGGTTTCTGGAACTGGGTCTGGCTGATCGGCCGGCCATCCGGGGACAACTGGAAGGACCGATCAGCTTCGGCTTCAACGTGTGTGATGAAAACGACCGGCCCATCCTTTTTGACGACACGGTTCGCCCTATTATGTTCGAGTTCATGGCCCAACGGGTCAATGTCCAGTTGCAGCGTTTGTTAGAAAAAAACCCCAATGCGTTCATGTTTGTGGATGAGCCGGGCCTGCAGTTTCTGTTTTCCGCTTTGTCGGGCTACGGTGAAAGTGCCGCCAAAACGGATCTGGACCTGTTTTTTTCCCTGATTGAGCGCCCCCGGGGCATTCATCTGTGCGGCAACCCGGACTGGGATTTTCTGCTGGGCCTGGATATCGACATTCTGTCCATGGATGTTTACACCAACGGCGACATCCTGGCTGCTTCCGCCCCGGCCATCAAACGCTTTCTGGCGCGCGGCGGGGTTCTTTGCTGGGGCATTGTGCCCACCAACCTTGATCCCTTCACCGCGGAAAATCCGAAAACGTTGATTGCCCGCCTGGAGTATGTCTGGCAAAAGCTTTGGGATAAAGGTGTTGACCGGGACCAGCTTCTGGCCCAAAGCCTGCTTTCCCCGGCCACCTGCTGCCTGGTGAATCCGGATATCGGCCTGACCGTGGAAAAGGCCTTTGCCGTAGTCAAGAAGCTTTCGGAAATCCTGCGGGAAAAATATCATCCCGGCTGAAAACGACGCGGTACTCCGCGTAGGCGTATCCGAGTATTCCGGCGACAGGCCGCTGCCGGACTTGATGAAAAACATGCCCGTCCATGCCAGGGGAAAGACCAGTTCCCATCTGATATTGGGCGGTTTCAGGTAATAGGTGCGCATGTTTTTGGTAAGAATATTGAAAAATGTCATCCAGAACTTAATTGGCCGCCTCCTCGATATAGTGGGTGGTCAAAAAAAATGGTTGTTCCGGATTGGTGCAGCTCCTCGATAAGCTGACGTAACTGCCGGGCGCTGGCCACGTCAATGCTGGTGGTGGGCTCATCCAGAAACAGGACTTCGGGCTTGTGGATGATGCCTGCGGCAATGGTAAGTTTGCGCTTCATGCCCTTGGAATAGCCCCCGAACCGGCGATCCGCCGCCTGAGTAAGGCCGAAAGTCTCAAGAAGCTCACGGGCCCTGGCCTGCCGCTCATATTAATGTATCTTTCTGGTTATACGGTCAGTTTTCCCCATTTGAGGATCTGGGCCACGATCATCCCGGCAATAAATCCCGCTGCCAGGTTGGAAGCCAGGGTGATGCCCAGGATCAGGGTGGCGACAAAAAAATCTTTGCGTTTGTCCAGGTCCATGATGGTGAGCGTCAACTGGGCGCCGGCAAACACGAGCAAGACCCCCAGGACGGCCATGGGCAAAAGGTTCAGCACAGAGACGATATCTTTTCCGAAAAGAATGGCCAGTACGGCAAAGATCAGGCCGATCATGACGTTTGACCCCGCAGTTCGGGCGCCGAACCGGTAATGCGCGGCCAGCCCCCCGGCGCCGTGGCACAGCGGCATACCGCCCACGAAAAAACTGAAAAAGTTGGCCAGGGCCATACTGATGCAGGCCTTCCGGTTGGTCACCCTGCCGGAAAGATCCCCGAAATACTGGCGGGAGAGGTCCGTGTAGGCAAGCACCGCATTGCCCAGGCTCATGGGCAGCTGGGGCAGCACCAGGGCGAACAGGGCAAAGGTAAAGTCCGTTCCCTCCGGAAATCCAAAGGGAAGGAACTTCGGCACATGAAGGCCGAGGCCGCCGCCGCCGAAATCGATCCGGGCCCCCAGGGCCAGGCCGGCCAAAAGCCCGCCGATGACAACAATCAGGCCGGCCGGGAACTTCTTGTTGTCCAGAAGCAGCAGGGTAATCACGGCGGCAATTGCGCCGATAACGAGGCTTATGGGCACGGGGCCGATGGCTTGGAACGAAAGGTAGGGTTCTGCCGCATTCTGCAGCTCCTGGAATTTGGAGGTGCCGATGATGAATTTAACGCCCCCGGCGATCAGAAGCGCGCCGGTGGAGAGCTGCACGCCGCGGATGACCGACTGGGGTGTGGCTTTGCGGATCAGGTCAATGGCGCCGGTGAGCCCCACGATTAACAGGAAAATGCCCATCAGAAGCGATGAGGCCAGAATCTGATTCGGCGTCATGGCCGTCGCAATGGCATAGGCCCCGATGACCTTCATGGGCTGAACCGGCACTGTAACGCCAAAATAGACTCCAGAAATAATGTAATAAACGCCGATGGAAAAAAACAAGCCCAGGGGACTGATGCCGTTGATCAGGATCATGGCAATGGCAATGGGCAGCAGTGTGCCCAGATCCCCTAAGGAACCGGCCAGTTCCATTCGATCAAACTTGAAGCGCTCAGGCATCCGTTTCTCCATTAATAATAATCTTTTTAAAGGGATCTATTTGCAGAATTTCCCGGGTGATTTGCTGCCATTCGGCGAGCGTTTCTTCATTGACCCGGTAATGGACAAAATAGCCGCGTTTGTCAGCGATAACGACATCTGCATCCCGCAGAATACGCAGGTGCTGGGATACCGCAGCCGGAGAGATGGAAAGGGATTTGGCCAATGCGTTGACGCACAGGCTGCGGGATTTGAGCAGCTCAATCATCCGCACGCGCGTATCAGCAGAAAGCACTTTAAAAATCCGTGCCGCCTTATTTGCCGGTGCCATCGGGCCCCCATTTAATTAAGTGTCTATGCATATACTATAATGCTGAACAGGGGCTGTCAAATAAAAATCTTGGGGGGAAGTTGAATTAAGATATTATGGATGTCCCCGGAATACGGGAATAAACTTTCCTGGTGATATCTTTAAAAAGTGAAGATTTTTTCGGCTTCCATGGCGATTTCGTATAAATCATCCATCCAGCCGATGGTAGAGGTTCCGGACTTCACCAGCCAGTGAAATTTCATGCAGACCCCTCAGACGTAAAAATCGCCCTCGAACTGATTGGCCTGGCCCATGACATCATTTTCTTATGATCGCTGATGATCTTTTCCCAGATGAAAATTGATCCACGAGGAGGTATGATTCAACTCCCACTTGCGCGGAGGTAGAGTGTCCTGCAAAAAGGTGGCGTTTTTACCGGCGTTTTTCAGGCGATTGTAGGCCCGGACCCAGATGCAAAGCCGTTCCGGATAAACTTCGCAACAGTCGTTTCGGCTTCCGCCGCAGGGACCGTTGCGCATGTGTTTGGGGCAGCCGGATTCCGGGCATAAATAGGCAAGGTGCTGGATGGCGCAATCGCCGCACCCCTGACAGGACAGCAGCGGAACTTTCAGGGGACCTTCCAGGAATCGTTTGACCAGCCGGGAGTAATTGTTCTGTTCCAGCCGGGCGGCCCGCTCCACCGCAGCTTGCAAGCCGTCTTGGGGCGTTTTCCATTCTGACAGGACGGTCTCATAGAGACGGTCGGAAACACAGGCGCCCGGCCCTTGTTCGTGGCCCCGGCAGATTTGGGGCTCAACAGATACACCGAAGCCATGGCCGGCGGCGCGGATGCTTTTGTCTGAAGGTACTGGATCAGCTCCTGAAACCGATGAAGATCATAGCCCAGTTGGGTAATGACAAAAGCGGCTCCGGCAGCGATTTTTTTATCCAGCTTCCGGTACTGTCCCTGACATTCGGCTTCACTGGTTTTAAACGGGGAAACCGCACATCCGGGCTCAGGGAGGGATTGCCGCCGGGGTTGTCCCTCAGCGACACGGCCGCAATGCGCCCGTCGGCAAAGGCGTCCCGGGCGATTCCGATCAGGGTGTCGGTAGTTTTGCCGAAAGATTCCCGGTGCGGTACCAGTTCCAGAGTAACCACAAATTTTTTTCGGGTCCTGCAATTCGTGATGAAAAATTCGCAGCACGATCTACTCCCTTGCCGTATCTTTCAACGTCCCGCCCGGCACGTATCGGCCGGACGGGATTTGACAATTATTTTCCTTCCATCATGGCGGCGATATCTTCTTCTACGTTCCCGACGGGTTTGATGTCGAATTTGTCCACCAGTACGCCGGCCACGGTGGGAGACAGAAATGCCGGGAGGGTCGGTCCCAGACGGATGCCCTGCACGCCCAGGTGCAGCAGGGCCAGCAGGACGGCCACGGCTTTCTGCTCGTACCAGGCGATATCATAGGAGATGGGCAGTTCGTTGATATCGCTTACCCCGAAGGCTTCCTTGAGTTTTAAGGCGATTACCGCCAGGGAATAAGAGTCGTTGCACTGGCCCGCGTCCAGTACCCGGGGGATCCCGCCGATATCGCCCAGATTCAGCTTGTTATAACGATATTTGGCGCACCCGGCGGTCAGAATAACCGTGTCCTCGGGCAGATTTTCGGCCACTTCGGTAAAATAACTCCGGGATTTCTGGCGGCCGTCACACCCGGCCATGACGACAAACCGCGTAATGGCCCCGGATTTTACGGCCTCGATGACCTTATCGGCCAGGGCCAGCACCTGGTTGTGGGCAAAGCCGGCGGGAATTTTTCCGGACTCAATCTCCTGCGGCGGGGAACAGGTTTTGGCCAGCTCGATCACCGGAGAAAAATTCTTGTTGCCGCCTTGCGGTCGATCGGCAATATGCTGCTTTCCGGGATAGTTGACCACGCCGGTGGTAAACAATCGTTCGCCGTAGCTGTTTTCTTTTTTGATGGGGATCAGGCAGTTGGTGGTCAGAATGACGGGGCCGTTAAACGTCTCAAAATCCTTATTCTGATGCCACCAGGAACCGCCATAGTTGCCGATAAAGTGGCTGTATTTTTTAAATGCCGGATAGCAGTTGGCCGGCAGCATCTCCCCATGGGTGTAAACATCCACCCCGGTGCCCTCGGTCTGTTGCAGCAGCTCCTCCATGTCCTTGAGATCATGGCCGGAAATCAGGATGCCGGGGTTGGTGCCCACGCCGATATTAACTTCGGTGATTTCCGGATTCCCGTAAGTGCTGGTATTGGCCTCGTCCAGCAGGGCCATGGTGTTAACGGACGTTTCCCCGGCTTTCATGACCAGGGCGATCATCTCATCCACGGAAAGCTCCCGGGTAGTGGATGCCAGGGCCTTCATGAGAAAAGCGTAAATATCGTCCTTTTCAAATCCGAGAATCGCGGCATGATCGGCATAGGCGGCAATCCCCTTGCAGCCGATAACCAGCAACTCCCGCAGGGAGCGCACATCTTCATTTTCCGTGGCGGTGATGCGGATTTCGTCGGACAGGGCCTTGGCCCGCATTTCTTCGCTGTTGTCGGAAGTCCAGGTGGCGCAATCCGGCAGTTCGCCGGATATGGTCCCGGCCTTTTTGCGGACGGCTTCCCGGACTTTCAGGCCCTCCCGGATGCGTTCGATAATAACGTCATCATCCCAGGCCACGTTGGTAATGGTGGTAAAAAGGGCCCGGCAGACAAAACGGGCGGCCGCTTTATCCACTTCCGGCAGGTTTTCGGCATAGAACGCGATGCCTTTGCAGACATAAATTAAAAGGTCTTGCAGGTCTGCGGTCTCTTCGGGTTTGCCGCAGACGCCCCGGACAGTGCAGCCCTGATTTTTGGCGGTTTCCTGACATTGAAAACAGAACATAATGGCCTCCTTGATTAGGGGTTGTCTTTTTCGATCTGATTTCAGATTACAATAGCGTCTGCGGGGTTTCCTTGATCCAGATCAAAAGTCGATTATTTTTCTGCATCCAAGCAATTCTGATGCACCCGGAAAAAGTCCTCACTCCGGGTTTGGCCGGAGTCTATCCACAATTCAGTGATTGGGAAAAATCGGATCCCGGATCAAAGCCCGTGCCGGATAACGATCCGGAACCGGCATGACAGAAAAGTTGTTTTTGGACTTTTTACAAGTTTTTTAATTTACTGTTTCTGAGAATAAATGGATGATCATAACACCAATGATTATCGTTCCCATTCCTATAATTGCTGGAATATCCGGCGTCTGTTTATACAAGAACATACCGACCAATGTCACCAATACGATGCCCAGTCCAGACCAGATTGCATATGTGATACCAACGGGTATAGTTCGTAAGACCAGGGTTAATAAATAAAATGCAGCACCATACCCCAAAAGGACGATCACACTTGGAAATACCCGGGTAAATTCTTCTGTTGCTTTTAATGCACTTGTCGCAATAACCTCAGCCATGATTGCCAAGGAAAGATAGAAATATGCCATGATTTTCCTCTTTTTGATTTCTTATTTTTTCCAGTCTGATGCTGCCGGATAGCCGTTAACCGAAGCCGCGTGTTTCACTGCGTTAACAATTGCCTTTGCCATTACCTCTGCCGCAGCCGTACCTGCTAAGTTTACAGCATCTGCCGCGGTGGTCCTTGAGGAATCCTTTTGCGGCGAGACGGAAACGGCGAAAATGGTATCTCCGTCATACATCGTATGGGCCGGATTGATTGCCCTTGCCATCCCGTCATGCGCCATCTGGGCGATCTTTTTTAAGCGGGTTTTATCAAACGGGATGTTGGTGGCCACAACCCCGATCGTGGTGTTGGTGCCGGGAAAAATATCCGCAATCTCCCGGTCAAGAACAACGGCAACCGATGACTGAAAAGAACCGGATTCATCCCCCCGGACACCGGCGATTATGTGGTCGTTTTCAATAACATCCCCCAGCGCATTCACCGCCACTATCGCTCCAACCAGTACGCCTCCGGGCAAACGGCGCAAGGCCGATCCTATCCCGGATTTCATGGCCCTGTTTTTGCCCAGAAATTTGCCCACTGTGGCCCCGGTGCCCGCCCCGATATTGCCCATTTTTACAGGGGAATGATCCGCCTGCTGGCATGCCGCAAATCCCCATTGAGCCGATGGCCGGATCCGGGCGTTGCCGATATCGAGGTCAAAAAGCACAGCCGCCGGAACAATAGGCACCACAAGGCCTTCTCCCACCGGAAAACCAATGTTTTCCTTTTCCAGGCAGGCCATGACACCGGATGCGGTATCCAGACCGTAGGCGCTTCCTCCGGAAAGTACGATGGCATGAATTTTATCTACCAGGTTCACAGGATCCAGTAAATCCGTCTCGCGGGTCCCCGGTGCGGATCCCCGCACATCTATAGCCGCGGTGACGCCTTCCGCCGGGAACCGGACCACGGTACATCCTTTTAAACTCTCATTGTCGGTGTAATGCCCCACGCGGATGCCCTGAATCGCTGTGATGGTGTTGTTTTTAAATTTCCCGCTTTCTGCCTTTGATGTTTGAAAAGGCATTAACAGGAGCAAAAGAGTGAAAACGGCCAACCGCAGGTGATTGCCAATATGATATTGATCCATGTTTTTCCTTTCCTGATAAAAAAGATATTTTTTTTTCGGGATTAAGTTTTTTCTTTGTTTTCCCCGCTTACAATCATCCAGGCTCTTTTGGCATGGTGGAATTGGACATCGGCCAAGCCGGCCCGGGAAAAGATATGTTTGATTTCGCCGGGTCGGAAAAAATGGACGCCATGAAGACGTTTTCCGATATTTGCAAAAAATTTTCCCGGAGCACCGGGCAGTCTTCGATAAAATACGGCGACGGCAAAACGTCCGCGGGGTTTAAGGACACGCCCGATTTCGGACAGGACCCGGCCATGATCGGGAAACAGGTGAAAAGCCCCGCAGCAAATGACTGCGTCGAACTGCGCTGCCGGAAAAGGGAGATTCAGGGCGTTTTCGTAAACCGGGAGAAAATTGTTTATCTTCTCCCTGCGGGCATGGTCTGCGGCATGATTTAACATGGGCAGAGAAATATCCAAACCGGTCACACTGCCGTTTGTTAATTTTCTGGCAAGCGGGCGGGAATATATCCCGGGGCCGCAGGCGAGATCCAGCACCACCTCGTCTTTCCCGAGTTTTGCAGCGTCGATCACCGTTTCAAATTCTTCCGCAAAAGAGATGCCGAAAAGGGTATGGGCAAAGGCGGGGTTTTTGCGCCAAAGCCTGCTTTCATATACCTCTATCAGCGGTTCCCATTCCATTAATATCTGGGCGGGGCTTCTCCTGCTCAAGGGCTCGGGGAGAAGCTTCAGTATACCGTTTTCCACCGGGAAGGCTGTGCCGCAGCCGGGGCATTGCGCCCTGGCTGCGGACACGGGGGGAATTTCGCCGGTATTGCATACCGGGCAACGGATTTTCGGAAAAGGGGGGGAGGTCACTGTTTGCATTTTTTGTTCTCCTGAACTTCGGTTTCTGGCTTTTTCCCATGTCAATATGGGTTGATTCCGTGATTTGGTGCCCCGGCCGGTGGTAAAAATTTCTGGAAGGCAATGAAACGCTCATGATCACTCAGTATTGTTCAATAAAATTCATTTACTCTTTCTCATTGTTAAAGGCAGTGAACGAAAAATTCACTTGAGATAGACAGGCAGACGCGGCGAAGAACAGGCTGGGCAGGGATTAGCCAGAAACCGTGGCGGGGTCAATTTTCTGCTGAATGCGGCCTTCGCCGTCCAGCAGGAAAATCAGGAAGGTGTTGGCCAGAGCGTCCCGGGCCAGTTCTTCCAGCAGGACCGCCTGGATTTCATATTTTTTGCCCGGCTGCCGGGGCAGGTTGAGAAAGCAAATCTGGGCTTCTTCTTTGTCCGTAAAGGCCGGAATATAGGAAACACCGGAGGCATCGGTATAACCGACAAAAACCTCAGGGGGGCTTCCTTTTTCCACTGCTACATAAACCCAGTCCGACGGATCTGGTTGTTTATCCATAGGTTGTTCTCCTTTTCCGGATATCGTGTAGATATCACGGCTCCGGTTTTTTCGCAAGCTATTGGGCGCAGCGTTATTTATAATAAACTTTCATCTGGTTGGTGTCGGTGTGTTTCTGACCCGGTGTGGGCTGACCGGAGGTGATGACCAGGCAGTCTCCGGGGGCAAAGCGGGATGAGGACTGGATAAAGGCTTCTACGCGTTGGAGATGATCGGGTGGCGTCTCCGCCACCAGCCGGGGCCGGATACCCCAGTAGAGGTTCAGTTTGCGTATGGTGGCCGTCCGCGGGGTCAGGGCGTAAATCGGCTGGGTCGGCCGGCAGGCGGACAACAACTGGGCACTGCGGCCGGAGACGGAGTGGCAGGCCAGGGCCCGGCTGCCCGCTTTTTCCGCCACCAGGCAGGCGGCATAGGCCAGATGGCTGCCGGGCGGAGCTTTTTCCGGCGCCGGCAGGGGGCCGCGGCCGCTGTCGGCCATATATTTCTCCGTGTGGGCGGCCACTTCGGCCAGAATGCCCACGGCGTCCACCGGATACTGGCCCACCGCGGTTTCCTCGGAGAGCATGACCGCGTCTGCCCCGTCAATAATGGCGTTGGCCACGTCGCTGACTTCCGCCCGGGTGGGCAGGGGGTTGTGCACCATGGACAGGAGCATCTGGGTGGCCACAATCACGGGTTTGCCCAGCCGGGCGCAGGTGGCGATGATTTTTTTCTGCAGCACCGGCAGGGCCGGCAAAGAGCTTTCCAGCCCCAGATCGCCCCGGGCCACCATGATGCCGTCGGCCGCCGGCAGAATGGATTCCATGTGCGCGATGGCGTTCAGGCGTTCCAGCTTGACAATGACCGGTACCCGCCCGCCGCAAACGGCAATTTCTTCTTTTATCGCCCGTACATCCTGTTCGGTCTGGACAAAAGAGATGGCCAGGCAGTCGATGCCCGCTCCCAGCGCTTCGGCTACCTGGGCGCGATCCTTTTCCGTCAGGGCGGGGAGATCAAAAGCGCGGCCGGGGAAGGCCAGGCCTTTATTGGAGGCGATCAGGCCACTGTCCCGGGCTTCCAGGAAAAAAACCCGGTGATCCCCCCGCATCTCTTCGCCGGTAATCCGGAAATTGGGGATGCCGTCGCTCAGGGTTACCTCCGCTTCCGGGGAAAGGGCCCGCAGGATTTCCGGTACTTCCAGGGGGAGATATTTTTCTTTGTTTTCGGCGTGCCGGGCCGCCGCCGGGCCGAGAACCACCGTTTCTCCGGCAGCCACCGTCAGGGGGGAACCCGTAACCTGACCGATCCGGATTTTGGGGCCGCTGAGGTCCCCGAGAAGAGTCAGCGCCAAGCCGGTTTCCTGCTCTATGGTCCGGACCGTCTGGATAACCCCGGCAAATTCCGCCGGGGCGGCATGGGAAAAATTAAGCCGGAAAAGTCGTGCTCCGGCGGCCACCAGGTTTTTGACAATGGCCGGTTCCCAGGAGCTGGGTCCTAAGGTAGCGATGATTTTGGTCTGCATGGCTGGTTTCTCTGATAAAGAGGTATCAATCGATTATGGAAAAACTGCCGTCAGGTGGCGGTGATCCATTTTTTGATCTGCGGCACGGTTTTTCCGGTCCAGTCTCCTTTTATTCGCAGGGCGACAAAGGTTTTATACAGATGCTGCATCAGGTCCAGAACCGTTTCGCACAGCTCCATCCGGTCCAGAACCCGGGCTTCCCGCTGGTTGTCCGCCTCGGGCAGGTCGGTTTCCGGCAGTTTGAGACCGGAAAGGTCCAGGCTTTCTCCCTTAATATCAAAAATCCACAGCAGCTTGTGGTGGTGCAGGCGAAGGTTCAGTTCCGTCACCACCGCTCCCCGTTTGACCGCGATGCGGCCTTCTTCCAGTTCGGACTCGCTGCCTTTGATGGTAATGGTTTCCACCGCTTCGCGGCGGCTGTTTTCCAGGACGATGCGGTCCCCGATTTCCAGGACCACCACTTCGCCGCCGGTGGTTTTCAGGTTTTCCGGGCCGGTTTCAATCATAAACCACAGCCAGGTCAGAAATTCATGTCCAAGGAATTTATAGCGGTTGTAAGCAACGGATACGTCCAGCATGGGCTACTCCATGAAATTGGTGGGGGACAGTTGAAACAGGGCGTCTTTTTCCCGGTCCGTAAGCCCGCTTTCCAGTTGGGCGATGGTGTAGGGAAAGAGCCGGATCAGCCGCAGGGAAAAGGATTTTAGAAAAAGGGTCTCCAGTTCTTCGTTGGCGCCTTTCAGGCTGGAGAAAAACCACAGTCGACCAGCCTCGTAATTCCAGACCAGATCATAGGTGTGAGGCGTGGCCGGAATACGCATTACCAGTTCCCGGGTGACTTTTTCTTTGATCTCTTTTTTTTCGTTTCGGGAAAGAATTTTCTGGCCCGTTTGGGCCCGGTGTTTTTCAAAGCGTTCTTCGCAGTATTTACGGATCACCCTGGGCGGCACGGTTTTTTTGTCCAGGCGCAGGGAAAAGACAAAGTGGGTGCCGAAGAGAAAGGAGGCCCCGGTAAAGGCCGGTGCAAAAGGCGTTTCAAAACAGGTCCAGCCCGCGGCTTTTTCCGCGGGCTGATTGTCGATATTGGCGATAACGTTTTTTTGCAGGCCTTTCCGGACGGTTTCCACCGCCGGTTTAACCAGGGACCCTTCCACCCGGTAGCAGGTTATGGAGGTTCGTGCGGAAAGCAGGCCCATCAGATTCTCCTTTCTGTGTCCGGAGACCGATCGGTTTACCCGGCGGTTTTCTGCAGAGTGTGGACATCCACTTTGCCAACCAGATCGGCCTTGAATTTTTCCGCATCCGACTCCGTACCCACCACCGAGCCGTAATGCATGGGAATGGCGATCTGCGGTTTGATTCGCAGCGCCGCTTCCACCGCCTGGTCGGCAGTCATGACATAGGTGCCGGAAACCGGCAGCAGGGCGATATCAGTCTGAATATCCTTCATTTCCTCGATGAGGTCCGTGTCTCCGGCATGGTAAACCTTTATGCCGTCAATTTCTACCACTACTCCCAGCCAGCCGTTTTCTTTGGGGTGAAAGTCCTTGTCGATGTTGTAGGCGGGCACGGCTTCGATGGTGAGCCCCTTTTCTTCAAGGCGGTCCCCCGGCTTGACCACCCGGATATTACCGGAAAGCTTCAGCGCCGAATCTTTTTCCGTAACAATCAGCGTCTGCTCCGTCTGAATTTTGGCCACGTCATCCGGGCTGCAGTGATCAAAATGGTCGTGGGTGATAAAAATCACGTCCGCCGGTTTGCCGCCGGAGATTTCATACGGGTCGAAATAGATGGTCAGGTCGCCGTCAATGCGAAAGGCGTCATGTCCCAGCCAGTGAATGCGGTTGACAAAAGATTCCGTCATGATAAACCTCCTTGGTTTTGCAGGTAGTTAATAGGGTTATTGCGGGTCTTCCTGGGTCAGCCGGAAGAAAACCTCTTCCAGGTCATCCTGCAGGGCACCGGTTTGCAGCTGCAGGTCACCGGTGGTACCGGCGGCGATCAACCGTCCCCGGTCGATCACCCCCACCCGGTTGCAGATTTCCTGGGCCACGGACAGGGTGTGGGTGGACATGAAGATCGTTACCCCGGTTCGGGCCAGTTCCTGGAACAGGCTTTTGATCATTTTCTGTCCCCTGGGGTCCAGCCCCACCATGGGCTCGTCCACAATCAGGATTTCCGGTTCGTGCAGCAGGGCGGCAGCCATGATCAGGCGCTGTTTCATACCGTGAGAAAAGGATTCGATCAGTTTGTCGGCCCACGGCAAAAGGGAAAACAGCTCCAGTTTTTCCCGGGCGGCGGCAACAAAACCGCTTTTGTTCACACCATACAGATCGGCGATAAACTTGAGAAACTCCATGGCGGTCAGTTTTTCATACAGATAGGGACGGTCCGGTATAAAACCGGTTTTGCCTTTGGCGCGTTCGGGTTCTTCGGCCAGGTTGATGCCGGCCAGAAGGACACGGCCGGAGGTGGGCGCAAGAATTCCGCCCAAAATGCTGATGGTGGTGGTTTTTCCTGCGCCGTTGGGGCCGATGAAACCGAAAATATCGCCGGCGTCAATGGTCAGCGACAGGTCGGACACCGCCACCAGGTCGCCGTATTTTTTGGTGAGATGATCAATCTCGATCACGCCTGTCTCCCGCAGCCAATGGGTAGTCTCATAAAATATCCGTTTTGAGGCGGTTTTCCGGAAATCCTTTTGTCGAAAGCATTTCATGCCTTTTGCAAAGCATTCATTAAGGATACGAAAAAACCGCTTTAATCTGTCAAAATAAAGAAAAAGCGCCTGAAGATCAAATCATTTGTTTCCGGGTTTTTCCCGATAATGTTTTTTCAGCGTCCGCCATTTGTCCAGCCGTTCTTTGATGGTTTTTTCATAGCCGCGGTCGGTGGGGTAGTAGTAGACGGTGCCGGCCAGCTGGTCGGGCAGGTGTTCCTGGGGAGTATAGCCGTCCTTGTAATTGTGGGCATACTTATATCCGCGGCCGTAGCCGATATTTTTCATGAGCTTGGTGGGAGCGTTGCGGATGTGGTGGGGCACCGGCAGGTAGCCGGTTTTTTTGACCACTTCCCGGATTTCGCCGCAGGTCCGGTAGAGGCTGTTGCTTTTCGGGGCCGTGGCCAGATAGACCGCAGCCTGCACCAGGGCCAGTTCTCCTTCCGGCGAACCCAGAAAATGATAGGCTTCCCGGGCATCCAGCGTTATTCGGAGGGCGGTCGGATCGGCGTTGCCGATGTCTTCCGAGGCAAAGCGCACCATACGCCGGATGATATAAAAGGGGTCTTCGCCGGCGCGCAGCATGCGCTCCAGCCAGTAAACGGCCGCATCCGGGTCGCTGCCCCGCAGGCTTTTGTGCAGGGCGGAAATAAGATTATAGTGCTCTTCCCCGGTTTTGTCATAGAGCAGGGCTTTTTTGTCCAGGGCGGCTTCGATTCCGGCCAGGGTCAGGCGCCGGTTGTCATCCGCCCGGCGGTCGGCAAACAATACCGCGGCCTCGAGACTGTTTAAGGCGGTCCGGACATCGCCGTCGGAAGTCCGGGTGATATGCTCCAGGGCCGATTCCTCCCATTGGAGTCGGAACCGGCCGAAACCCTTGTCCGGGTCGGTCAGAGCGCGCTGCAAAACCGTCTGCAGCGCCTCCGGAGAAACCGGATTCAGCCGGATCAGCCGGCAACGGGACATTAGAGCCGGAATTACCTCGAAAGAGGGGTTTTCCGTGGTGGCCCCGATGAGGGTAATCAGGCCGCTTTCCACATGGGGCAGGAAAGCGTCCTGCTGCGCCTTGTTGAAACGGTGCACTTCGTCCACGAAAAGGATGGTGCGTTTATTGAATTGGGTGCGCCGCTGCCGGGCGTCGGCAATTACCGTCCGGATTTCCTTGATACCGGAGAGCACTGCGGAAAGGCTGACGAAGGCGGCGCCGGTGACCCGGGAGATGATATGGGCCAGGGTGGTTTTGCCGCAGCCGGGCGGCCCCCATAAAATCATGGAAAAGAGACGGTCGTTTTCCACCGCCGACCGAACCAGGGAGTCTGGGGCGGTAATGTGATCCTGCCCGGCCAGGTCATCAAAGGTCTGCGGTCGCATGCGGTCGGCCAAGGGGCGGCCGGCGCGGTCGCCGGTTTCGGATTGGTAGGTAAAAAGATCGTTCATGGTTTACCGCTTCCCGCTTTTTTGGTGTTGCCGCTGTTTGTGCTTTTTTCGGGAAAATTCGGTCCGTCCGGTTTTTTCCCGGAAAAAAAGCCGCACCGGGGTTTTGTCCAGGCCGGCTTTCCGACGGATGGTGTTCAGCAGGTAGCGCTGATAGGAAAAATGGACCGCTTCGGGAAAGTTGACAAAGCAGACAAAG
>CAZWCS010000033.1:3440-35147 GCA_964632805.1 uncultured Desulfobacterales bacterium | reverse complement strand
CGCCTGCCAGTTGCGGTTCTGCCCGGGTACGACGGGAAGATGGGTATGAAGGCGGGATTAAAACGTCGTTTTTATTTTTTGATTATAACCATTTTGCTGGTGGTTGTGGCTGGCAGCTTCGGCTATTTCCTGCTTTTCGGCGGTCGCTATAAGTTCATCGATTGTCTCTATATGACCGTTATTTCCCTGACCAGTGTGGGCTACGGCGAAGTTATTCCCATCAGTGGTAATGTGTCGGCGCAAATATTTACGATTATTTTAATCACCGCCGGGCTGGGCGTTATTCTTTACGGTATCAGTGCTCTGGCAGCCCTGTTTATCGAAGGAGAGTTAACCGGGTTTTTGAGGGACAACAAGATGAAGAAGCAGATCAAAAAACTGAAAAAACATTATATTGTGTGCGGCGGGGGACATACGGGGTATCCGCTGTTGACCGAGCTGGTAAAAAATGGTGAGACGGCCGTTCTCATAGAACTGGAAGAAGAAAAAATTAAAGGATGCCGGGAAATCGAAGGCATTTTTGTTATCCAGGGGGATGCCACGGATGATTGTACCTTAATGGATGCCGGCATTGAAAATGCGCAGGGCATTCTGATAACACTTCCCTCGGATAAAGATTCGCTGTATGTGACCATGTCGGCCCGGATGCTGAACAAAGACATCCGGATTATCAGCCGGGTCGTCAAGCCGGGATTGGAAACAAAGATGTTAAAAGCGGGAGCTGATCGAGCGGTCAGCCCCAACGCCATCGGCGCTTTGCGTATGGCCTCGGAAATGATACGTCCCGTCGCAGTGGATTTTCTGGACAAAATGCTCCGCACGGGGGATAACGATTTGCGCATTCATCAGATTACGATTACCGGAAAGTCGGGAATAAACGGCAAATCCATCGGGGAATCGGGTCTGAAGGACCGGTTCGGGCTTCTGGTGCTGGGCACGGAAGACGGTCAGGGCGGGCTGTCTTTCAATCCTTCCTCGGAGACGCTGTTGAAGCAGGGGATGACGCTGATCGTTATGGGGGAGGTAAGCAATATTATGGCGGCCAGAGATTATGTCTGAGGGAGGACTTGGTGGCAGCTTTATTCCGCCGGGGGGGTATTATAAAAATTCGAAACAACGGGGGTTGATATGCTGAAATTGTCAAAAGGGCTGTTGCTGACAGCCGGGTTTTTGTTTATCGCGGATTCTTCACTGATTGTCCTGGGAATTGAGAATCCTTTGTTTGGCTGGCCGCTGCCCTGTCCGGTTACCATGATTGTCTTCGGGCTGGGACTGATCCTGTTCTGCCTCAGCAGCGAGGCCTTCAAGTCGTAGGCGGGCGTTTACTGTGATAACAATTAATCATTGATAATTAATTGTTAATCAGTTCCAAAGCAGCCACGGTTCCGCGTCCACCTTGGTCAGTGGTTACACGAAAACGTCGGTTGCCCGCAGCGAATTTTTCAAAATCATCAAATTATTGATGCGTTCGTAAAAGTCGCTAATTCGGGCTGGAACCGGCGTGTATGCATAATTAAGGAATTGGAAAACGGGATACCGGATCGCGCCGGTATGACATAAAAGCTGTTTTTTCGAATTTTTACGAGTGCATCAATGATTCAATCCTGAAATCATCCCATGTCTCTTTACACCATTACCACCGATTTTACGCCGACAGGTGATCAACCCGCGGCGATTCAAAAATTGTGCGCCAATATCCGTTCCGGCAGCAAGCATCAGGTGTTCATGGGGGTGACCGGTTCCGGAAAAACCTTTACCATGGCCCATGTTATTGCGGAACTGGAAAGGCCCGCCCTGATTATCGCACCCAACAAGACGCTGGCGGCGCAGCTTTATAACGAATTCCGCCTGCTTTTTCCGGAAAACCGGGTGGAGTATTTCGTAAGTTATTACGATTACTATCAACCCGAGGCCTATCTTCCTGTTACCGATACTTATATCCAGAAAGATTCGTCTATTAATGATCTGATTGATAAAATGCGGCATTCCGCGACCCGTTCGGTTTTGTCCCGGCGGGATGTCATTGTGGTGGCCAGTGTATCCTGCATTTTCGGGCTGGGTGCGCCGGAGGACTACCTGGATCTGCGGATTTCGCTGAAAACCGGGATGACGCTGGAGCGGGACGCTCTTTTGCGCCGGCTGGTGGATATTCATTATGAGCGCAATGATATTGATTTTTTCCGGGGCGTTTTCCGGGTGCGGGGAGACCGGGTGGATATATTCCCCGCCTATGAGGATGAGCGGGCGGTCCGGGTCGAGTTTTTCGGCGATGAGATCGAACGGATCGCGGAGATTGATCCCCTGAAAGGAGAAATTCTGAATTCCCTGGAAGAGGTGGTGGTTTATCCGGCCAGCCATTATGTCACCAAAAAGCAGACCCGGCAGGCGATCATTGACCGGATCCTGACCGAGTTGAAAGCGCGCCGGGAGTGGTTTCGAGAAAACAATAAGCTGATCGAGGCCCAGCGCATTGAGGAGCGCACCCATTTTGACGTGGAAATGATTCAGGAGATGGGCTACTGCAACGGGATTGAAAATTATTCCCGGCATATCACCGGTCGCAAGGCGGGCCAGCCGCCCCCGACGCTGCTTGATTATTTTCCGGAAGCGTTTCTGCTGTTTCTGGATGAGTGCCATTTGACCGTGCCTCAACTCGGGGCCATGTACCGGGGTGACCATTCCCGTAAAACCACGCTGGTCGAGTACGGTTTTCGCCTGCCGTCCGCTCTGGACAACCGTCCGCTGACCTTCGAAGAGTTTGAAGCTCGGGCGGCCCGGGCGAGCGGGGTCGTTTATGTGTCGGCCACTCCGGCGGAATATGAATTCCAGGCCTCGCAGGGTACGATGGTGGAGCAGATTGTCCGGCCCACGGGTCTGGTGGACCCGAAGATTGAAGTGCGGCCGGCGGTCAATCAGGTGGACGATCTGTATGATGAGATCAAACGCCGGGCGGAAAGTCAGGAACGGGTCCTGGTGACGACCCTGACCAAGCGCATGGCCGAGGATTTGACGGATTACTATGCCGATCTTGGTCTGCGCACCCAATATCTTCATTCCGAGATTAAAACCATCGAACGGATGACGCTGATTGAAAGTCTCCGGCGCGGAGAATTCGACGTGCTTATCGGGATTAATCTTTTGCGGGAAGGGCTGGATATCCCCGAAGTTTCCCTGGTGGCCGTTCTGGATGCGGACAAGGAAGGCTTTCTGCGCTCCGAGCGGTCCCTGGTGCAGACTTTCGGACGGGCGGCCCGGAATGTCAACGGCATGGTGGTTTTGTATGCGGATTCCATGACCGGTTCCATGAAGCGGGCCATCGCCGAAACCAACCGCCGCCGGGAGGTTCAGTTGGCGTACAATCAGACGCACCGGATTACCCCGCGAACCATAACCAAAGCTATTACCACGGGATTCGAAATGGTGGCCCAGCCGGCAGCCGAGGAGGTTTCCGCATCGGTGGCGGAAACGATGGCCGAATATCTGGCCGCCGGGGACCTGGAGGCGGTTCTGGACGGACTGGAAAAAGAGATGAAAGCCGCGGCCCGGGAGTATGCCTTTGAGAAAGCGGCGGAAATCCGGGACCGCATCCGGGAATTGAAAGCGCTGTCTTTTTTTGACGGAATGTAGAATTTCGGCAGAAAAACGATGGCGTCAAGATATCCGGAGCCCGCCCTTCTCTGATGGCGGGCCTGTTTTTCTGTTGGGGTGGACCATATGATCGATGAACAACTGCAAGCCAGGCTTGCCGATACTGCAGCCGCGCCCGGGGTGTATCTCATGAAGGACGCTGACGGCCGGGTGATTTATGTGGGCAAGGCGGCCAGCCTGAAAAAACGACTGTCTTCCTATTTCGGGAGAAAGGGAGGGCTGGATGCCAAAACCGGAATTCTGGTGGCCGCCATGGCCGATTTTGAAACCGTGGTCACTGCCACGGAAAAAGAGGCCCTGCTGCTGGAGTCCAATCTCATCAAAAAGCATAAGCCGCGGTATAATGTCCTGTTAAAGGATGATAAACGGTATCCTTCCCTGCGGCTCGATGTAGCCGGTCAGGAATATCCTGCCCTGGAGATTGTCCGGCGGGTGAAACCCGACGGCGCCCGCTATTTCGGCCCCTTTACCTCGACCGGAGCGGTTCGCAGTACCCTGAAAATCATCGACAAAACCTTTAAACTCCGTAAATGCCGGGAAAAGCAGTTTCGTAAGCGGGATCGGCCATGCCTGAATTATCAGATGGGGCTTTGTCTGGCGCCCTGTTGCCGGGAGATTCCCCGGGATGCCTATCAGGATGTTGTCAACGAGGTAACGTTGTTTTTGAACGGTCGCAATGCAGAACTGCTTGCCAAGATCAAACGGGAAATGGCGTCCGCTGCGGAAGCGCAGCGGTTTGAGCAGGCTGCCGAGTTGCGGGACAAAATGTTGGCCGTGGAAAAAACACTGGAAAAGCAGGTGATCACCACGCTCAAACCTGCGGACCGGGATGTTTTCGGGCTGGCGGAAAATTCCCGGTTCCTGGTTCTGGCTGTTCTGCATGTGCGGGGCGGCTCTTTGATCGGGAGCGGCTTTTTCCCCTTTGACCGTTCCCTGGCCCCGGCCGGCGACATCCTCAGTTCTTTTCTGCGGCAGTTTTACGAAAAGGACCGGCTGGTACCGGATGAGATATTGACCTGGGTGACGCTTACTGATCGGGAACTGGTCGCAGCGCGTTTGCGTACCTTGAAGGGGAGGAACGTCCGGATTTTGAGGCCGCAACGGGGCGAAAAATTTCGTTTGGTGCAAATGGCCCGGGAAAACGCCGCCAAAGAACTGGAAGACCGTACCGCCCTGGCGGAAAATAATCGGCAGGCGCTGGGACGGTTGCGGAAAAAACTGGGGGTGGAGCGGGACCTGGTCCGTCTGGAATGTTTCGACAATTCCCATCTGGGGGGAACCGGAACGGTTGCGGCCATGGCGGTCTTTGAAAACGGCTATCCGGCTGCAAAAGCATATCGCCGATACCGGATCCGGCAGGCCACTGCCCGGGACGATTACGACTGTCTGCGGGAGGTGCTGAAACGGCGCTATGTATCCGCCGGCGAGAATTCACCTGATCCCGATTTATTGCTGGTGGACGGGGGCAGGGGCCAGTTGAATATCGCCCTGGCGGTTTTGAAGGACCTGGGGCTGGACGGAAAGTTCTGCGTGGCGGCTATATCCAAAAAAGAGCCGTCCCGGGGAGACACGACGGACAAAGTTTATCTGCCGGGCCGGACCAATCCGGTCAATTTCAACCGTGACGACCCGGCCCTGTTTTTATTGCAGCATCTCCGGGATGAAGCCCACCGGCTGGCCATTACCTATCAGCAACGACGACGGAAGAAAACTTCCCTGGCATCCGCTTTGGATGAAGTCCCCGGTATCGGCAGTAAACGGAAAAAGATGCTGCTGGCCCATTTCGGGACCCTCAGCGCCGTAGCTGCGGCAGAACCGGAGAAACTGGCGGCTTTGCCCGGAATTACTGCCGACATGGCCGCTGCAATCAAAAAGGCGCTGCAAAAAGCGTAAACGGTTGCAGCGCCTTTTTTCGTGGACGATTGCAGGTGTTATCCGGAAAAGAGGCCGGGATCAGGCCAGTTCTTTCAGTTTTTCCACCAGCCCCTGCACCGCTTCGGCGGATTTGTTCAGGGCCTGTTGCTCCTCGTCGGTGAGCTTGATCTGGATGACTGCTTCCATCCCCCGGGCGCCCAGTTTGACGGGAACCCCGATGAAAAGATCATTGATCCCGTATTCTCCCTCCAGCAGGACGGCGCAGGGCAATATTTTTTTGGTGTCTTTCAGAATGGCCTCGGCCATTTCCACCGCTGCCGATGCCGGGGCGAAGAAGGCGCTGCCGGTCTTCAGCAGTCCTACAATTTCCGCCCCTCCATTCCGGGTCCGGTCAACCAGGGCCTCGATCCGGTCCGCGGAAAGCAGTTCGGTCAGTGGAATGCCCGCTACCGTGGAATACCGGGGCAGGGGCACCATGGTGTCGCCGTGGCCACCCAGCACAAAAGCATGGGTGTTTTCCACGGAAACGTCCAACTCCCGGGCAATAAAGGTCCGGAACCGGGCCGAATCAAGTACTCCGGCCATGCCGATGACACGGTTTTTCGGAAAGCCGCTGGCTTCATAGGCCACGTGACACATGGCATCCAAGGGATTGCTGACAATAATGAGGACGGCTTCCGGAGACTGCTTGACGACCTGTCCGGTGACCTCTTTGATGATTTTCATGTTGGTGCTGATCAGATCATCCCGGCTCATGCCCGGTTTGCGGGGGATGCCGGCGGTAATGATAACCACGTCCGAGTCTTTTGACAACGCGTAATCATTGGCCCCCTGCACCTGTGCATCATGCTTTTCGATGGGCGCGGCTTCCGCCAGGTCCAGGGCTTTTCCCTGGGGCAGTCCTTCCGCAATATCGATCAGCACGACATCGCATAACTGTTTTTCGGCCAGCCGCTGTGCTGCTGTTGCGCCCACATTACCCGCTCCGATGACTGTTACTTTTTTGTCCATAATTTCCGCTTTTCCTTTCTGTGTTTTAAAGGGTACTTGCCCGTTGTTCGTAAAAAAGCCTATCATATTATTGATATTTTTTTTATGTCAATTAAAACTGTGGGCCTTGTTTCGATTTTTCGTTTCGGCGGAGATGATGACGGTGGCAGGAATGTCCCGGCGATCAAGCGGTTTAGCTTGAATCTTCTCTGTTGCCCGAAACAGTATGTCAGGGATAAGAAACAGTATGTCAGGGATAAAGGGTTCCGGCTCGGAGGCAACCCGAGACAGTTTTCGGTTCTCCGGTGGTTTGTTTTTTTCTGTTATTAAGTTATTGACAAAAATAAAATATTTGATAATATCGACCTGTTTATTTAACTGCAAAAGGAAGGTTGAAAGGTTGTTCCCGTTTGCCGTAAAGGTAAAAAAACAGACGGTTGTGTGCGTCAGTTGATCAGGGAAGTCGACCTTTTCGCCAGAATGTGCGGGGAAACGGAGAATACGGGAGGGATTCAGTGTTTTGGGGTTTTCAGTCCAAAACAAGGATATCGGCGAAGGATAGGGATTGTAAGAGGCCATACCAGAAAACTGATATATATTTGGGATATTGCAAAGAGAACAGAGTGCTGAAGCAGACAAAAATATCCGGTTTTTGCAATTTTTCACAGGATCGACGGTGATAAGGGCTATTTTTTGATGGATATCCGGGAGCAAATCAAGTCATATTTGAAGCAGGCCGAACTTTATCGTTCCCAGGGGTTGCTGGATGAATCCCGGCAAACCTATGAGCGTGTCAAAAAAATTATTCAAAAACAGCAAAATTTGCCCAACCGGGATAAACTGCTCAAAAACATTTCCAAAAAAATTGATAAAGTGCAAAGTAAAGCCGCAACCGTGGCAGGCGCCGCCGATAATCCCCGGATGTCCCCGGAGGTGAACAAACTGATAAAAAATTTATTTTCGCGCAGTGCCAATAACGATGAGGATGCCGCTGCCTTGGAAGGGGCGGTGGCCCTGGCCAAATTCGGTCAGTTTCATGAGGCAATCGCTGAATTTCGTCGTTTGCTGGAAGTCGATTCTCAGCGAGTAAATGCCGCGAAAAATATTTTACGCTGTCTGATCAGTTACAAATCATCGGATGACGCTTTTGCCCAGCTTTCCGAATGGCGCGGTGATGATACTTTTTCCGAGGAGGAACTGGGAAAAATTAAGACCTTTTTTGAGGACATACTGGATAAAAAATGGGATGAAAAAGGCGCTTCCCGTTCGGAGGCGTTGACCGGGGGCGGTGAAGTTGATGATGAAGACTTTCTGGATATCAGTGCGGTCGCAATCACGCTTCCCAACGGGGATCAATTGGAGTTGGATGTAAGTTTTCAGTCGGGTAACGTTATCAGTCTTATTATTGACAAACAAGACGAGAAGCAGATCGCGGATCTGGCCGAGGGGGTCCAACTGGAGGATGTTCATTTTTACTCTCCCATTGCAATTTTTCGAGGAAGCGGCGAAGTGGTGTCAAAAACCCAGATTAATTCCGGTCCCAAGGCTGGAGATTACAGCATGGATATAAAAATTGACAGTTTGTAGGTTTTCGTATAATTATCCGGAATGAATCCGGTTTTGGAGAAAGCAGGGGGCTTTTTATTTATAGACGGAGTTTACTTGCGGATTTTATTTATCTACTAAGTGTGTATTCCGCATTTGCTGCGTGAAACGCTTACCGATATGTATGTTTTCCATACAGGTACGCTGCGTTTTGATTCGTCGCGTCTTCGCATTGGGTTCCAAACGAGATGAAAAATTGGAGGGGGGAAGGTTGCTTATCCCCGATCTGTTCCATTGGTTGCCCCGGTAATATCACGCTGGCAGTTTCTATATAGACAGCGCTTGCAAGTTACACCATCTGTCGGATTTTCGATTTTTGCCGGCATACAAAGCCATAATAAACCGGGGTTTGAGACATTGGGGGGAGGAAAAATTTTATGGAGGGCATACCAAAAGATTTTCGTTCGGTATTTTTGATAAATCCGTTTTCTCTTGTTGAAAATCGTCTGGCAGTATGGTATCGATAGAAGAGCATTGCAGAGTGGATGATGAGTGGCCTTACATAAATCAGCAGGACGGATAGGCTTAGTTACTGAATAAATGGCGGTATTTAATATAAATAAGCGCGAGATCGAATGCAAGATCGTCTATTACGGCCCCGGACGCTGCGGTAAGACCACCAATCTGGAATATATTTTCAAGGGGTATAAAAAACAGGTAAAAGGAGAAATGGTCTCTATTGATACAGAAGGAGACCGCACGTTGTTTTTTGACTTTTTACCCATGGAGCTGGGAAAAATAAAGGGTTGTGATGTTCGTGTACAGCTTTTTACCGTTCCCGGTCAGGTGCAGTACAGCTCGACGCGAAAACTGGTTTTAAAAGGGGTAGACGGGGTCGTCTTTGTGGCGGACTCCATGGAGGTCCGACGCGAAAAGAATATGTTGTCCCTGAAGGATCTGCAGAAAAATCTCAAAGAATACAATCAGAGTATTTTTAAGCTTCCTTTGGTACTGCAATATAACAAGCGCGATCTGGCGGAAGACGGCATTCCCATCATGTCTGTGGAACAAATGGAAAAAGATTTGAATCGTCAATTGAAAGTTCCTTCTTTTGAAGCCAGTGCTGTCAACGGTGACGGTGTTGGCCAAACGCTGCAAACCATTCTGCGGTTGACCCTGCAATATCTGCAGAAGCAAATGAAATGGGCCAGTGGATAACAAACTGGTTGTTTTGCCATGACTGAAAAGATTGTCTTCACCGGGGATTTGGGATTTCTCAATTTAAGTGAATTGATTCAGTTGCTCGGTTCCAACGGCAGCAGTGGAACTTTGCGCATTATCAGCAATTTTGTCGAACATCCCGGTCTGGTATACTTTCATGAGGGCAATCCCATAGATGCGAACAACGGCTCCAAAAATGGTTTGGATGCGCTTTACTCTCTTTTCGGTTGGACGGAAGGAGAGTTCGAGTTTGCAGAGGGCTCTGTAGATGCCAAGGCGCGTCGATCCATTAAAAAAAGTCGCATGGAAATTATATTGGAAGGCCTTCGGCTTCTTGATGACGGGGCGATTGAGACCAAAGGCGCCCTTTCTTTCGAGGTCGGTCCCAGTGATCAGGAGGCCAAAGACGGTACAGCCGTCATTAAAGGGCCGCTGATTGACTATATGGATGTGGTGGCTGAAGAAGAGTTTTCCGATGGTCAAACCATCGTTCACCAGGGGCGGCATGGCACCTGGATGTGGGTGTTGCTGGAAGGAAAGGTCGATATTTGTAAAGAGGCCAACGGGGAACTGGTGCCGGTTTTAAAGGTCGGTCCGGGGTCGTTTATCGGCAGCATGGCTTCATTTGCCAATCAGGGGGATGTGCGCAGTGCGACCGCTATCGCCTCGGACCGTGTACAACTGGGAGTTCTTGACAGGCCCCGCTTGACGCAGGAATTCTTTCGCCTTTCTTCGGATTTCAGAAATGTCATTTTGAGCCTTGACAGGCGGTTAAAACAAGTCACCAGTCTGGCGGTAAGCGAAAAACTGGGTCAGCACAAGTTAAAAGGGGTTTCCAAAGGAAAAACGCCGATTATACGGGAGGGAGGAGAGACGCAGGAGCGACTGCTTTCGATTCGTCAGGGCAGCGCCTATGTTGTCAGAAATATGTCGAGAGGGGATATGGTGCTGGCCAAGCTGGGAAAAAATGACTTTGTGGGACATATTCCTTTTATCAATATCGGTCATGAACCGGATTCCGCCGCTGTTTTTGGTACGGACGAACTCAAGATGAAAGCCTTGAATCTGGAGGCGTTGGAGGAAGAATATAATAATCTTTCGGGCACCCTGAAAAATATGATATACAATTGTGCCGGCTTTATTTCCGCCACCACCAGTATTGCCAACAATCTGGTCAAAACAGGTTCGCAACCGGCGAAAACGGGTAAAAGACGATGACATTTCAGAAAAGAAAGCATCCCAGAATCGATTCTATAAATTTATTGTCATACGACTGTATAGCTGATGATTGTCAGTTGGTCGCCCAGGGCATGGGCCGGACGCTTAATGTCAGTGAAGGAGGGATACTGCTGGAAACGCATGCTCCGGTTGATCCCAATCATACCATTTCTCTTTCTATCGGGCTGGATGATGATGTGACCGAAATAAAAGGAAAGGTCGTCTTCAGTAAAGAGGGCGACAACGAACGCTTCCAAACCGGAATCGAGTTCATAGAGCCCGACAAGAAAGCCCGCCGTTTGATTAAAAAATATGTCGAGGCCTTTCTGAATCAAAACGAGAAATAACGCAGCCCTTCCTCCGGTTGTTGCTCCGTTTAATTATTGTATACAATAAAAGGATTATACTGTTTATGAGCCAGGTGATTTATGAAACCAATTTTCCTGAACTGAGGCTGCTGAAACGTGGCAAGGTCCGGGATGTCTATGATTTTGCAGACCAGCTGTTGATTGTGGCCACGGACCGTCTGTCGGCCTTTGACGTAGTCATGTCCGACCCCATTCCGGAAAAGGGGAAAATGTTGACGCGGATGTCGCTGTTCTGGTTTGGGGTCATGAAAGACATTGTGCCCAATCATCTCATTTCCGCCGCAGTGGAAGATTATCCCGAACCCTGCCGGCAATATACGGACAGCCTGGCCGACCGGAGTATGCTGGTCAAGAAGGCCGATCCCCTGGCCATCGAATGTATTGTTCGCGGTTATATTTCCGGTTCCGGCTGGCAAGATTACCAGAGAAATCAGGAAATCTGCGGCATTCCGTTACCGGCGGGGCTGCAGGAGTCGGATCGTCTGCCGGAACCGATTTTTACTCCTTCCACCAAGGCGGAAACCGGGTCGCATGACATCAATATTTCCGTTGCCGAGGCCGCCGATCTGGTCGGCCGGGAGACGGTGGACAGGGTCCGGTCTTTAAGCCTGGCCATTTATCAGGAAGGAACCCGCCTGGCCGAGTCAAAAGGCATTATCATCGCCGACACCAAGTTTGAGTTCGGATTTATTGATGGTCAGTTGACCCTTATCGATGAGATACTGACGCCGGATTCATCCCGTTTCTGGCCCCGCTCTTCCTATCAGCCCGGAGGGCCTCAGAAAAGTTTTGATAAGCAGTATGTGCGGGATTATCTGCTTACGCTGGACTGGGACAAAACAGCGCCGGCTCCCTCCCTTCCACAGACGGTTATTGAAAATACCCGGAGAAAATACCAGGAAGCCCTGAATCTTCTTCTTGGCTGATGAAAAAATGAATATCCCCTGCTTTTTTGATGGTACGGTTGATTTGGCGGATATTCTTTTGGATGAAGAGACTTTCCGGATTACTACCGAAGGCGACAAGGACAGGGAACAGCTGGTTCATTCGCTGACTGCGGTCGGACTACTTGCCCCGCCCATTCTGAGGCCGGGAAAAACAAAGACCTATCTGGTTGTAGCCGGTTTCCGGCGTCTGACCTGCTTGCGGCGCTTGGGCATTTCTATGGTTTCCGCCCGTCTTTTGCCGGCGGAAACCGAAGATCTGACCTGCTTGAAAATATCCATAAGCGATAATCTCCTGCAACGCTCTCTCAATCCGGGAGAGCTGGCCCGGGCGCTTACCAAACTGACCGCTTTATCGAAAAGTCCGCAGGATTTGCGCCGGACGGCAGCTGAACTTTGTTTACCAGCCAATCCCGGGCTCATCGAAAAATTCCGGATTGTCAGCGGTTTGCCGGAAAAAATTTTCGATTATTTCTCGCAAGAGTGGATTCCGCTGGCGGTGGCGTCTCGGTTGGCAGCGCTGGAGCCGGAGACCGCTTTGGTGCTGGCGGACCTGTTTGCAGATCTGCGTTTGGGGCTCAATAAGCAGCAGGAGATGCTGACCTTGATTGAAGAAATTGCCGCCCGGGAAGAGAAAACCTGCTGGCAGATATTGCACGAACAAGGTCTGCGGCGGATCCTGGAGGCGGAGGATAAGGACCGGGGCCGCCGGGCTGCGGAAATCCGGAATTACCTCCAGGAACGTCGTTTTCCTGCGATCACCCGTAAGTATGCGCATTTTGCCAGACAGGCGCAAACGCTCATACCGGGCAGCCGGATGAGATTTTCGCCACCCCACAATTTTGAAAATACCGATTATTCCCTGCAGTTGCTTTTCAAGGATCCGGCGGAACTGGAAGAACACGGCCGCCGTCTGACCGAAATAATTCACAGTCCGGCGCTGAAGGAGCTGTTTCGGGAAGAGTAGAACGGAAATTGTTTTTTTACGAGAAAGGCCCGAAGGGGCGGAAGCCGTTTCGGGCGGGGGTTGTTTTGTTTGATGAAACTGTCCAGGCTGTATATCGATCGCGCCGTCGTTCATTATCCGGAGACCCGGCGAATCCGCGAACAGTTGCAGATACCGGAAGAAGTGGTTGAGGAGCCGGCCGCGCTTTTTGACCTCCTGTCTGCTGCTGAAGACAGCGCTGGGGCGGGCAAGCGGGTGCTGCTGCTGACGGTTAACAAGGGGGCTTTTGTCAAACCCTGCCCCGGAACCCGCTATTATCGATGTTGCGGTTACCAGATTCTGAATATCGCCCGTTACTGTGATATGGATTGTGCTTATTGTATTCTGCAATCCTATTTTCATCCGCCGGTATTGCAGTTTTACGTGAATCACGAGCAGATGGAACAGGAGCTGGAGCGGAGATTGCAGGATGCCGACCGGATTTTGCGGCTGGGTACCGGCGAGTTTACCGACAGCTTGATCTGGGAGGACTTTACGGACCTGACGCCACGCTTGATATCGCGGTTTGCCCGCCAGCAATCGGCCATTCTGGAATTAAAAACCAAAACCGTTGCGATTGATCATCTTCACAATCTGGTTCATAATCGTAAAACCATATTGGCCTGGTCGTTGAACACGGATCGGGTGATCGCTGAGGAAGAACGAAAAACCACTACGATTAAGCAACGGCTGGAAGGGGCCTCCCGTTGTGAGTCCTGGGGTTATCCCCTGGCTTTTCATTTTGATCCCCTGATTATTTACGACGGCTGTGAAACCGATTATCAGCAGACGGTGGATCGGCTTTTTACCGCAGTTTCCGCCGATAATGTCGTCTGGATCAGTTTGGGCGCCTTTCGGTTCATGCCGGATTTAAAATCTGTTATTCAAAAGCGATTTTCCGGATCCCGGATCATTTACGGCGAGTTTGTTCCGGGAAGAGATAAAAAAATGCGCTATTTCAAACCGCTGCGGATAGCCCTGTACCGGGCGGTCATCAAGCGTATCCGGAAATGGGCGCCTGATGTTACTATCTATTTCTGCATGGAAGACGATGAGGTCTGGGAAAAATGTCTGGGTTTTCCCCCGGGGAAAAGAGGCGGTTTACCCCGTCTGCTGGATGAGAGCGCCGTAAAACATTGCGACCTGGATGCGCAGTTGCTGTAGATATGTCCGGACAATGGCTGGCCGCTTCAGATCTTCTTGAAAAAACTGTTCGTTCGGAATTATAATCGGTAATGGAACTGCAACCGGATAATAAAGATGAACCGTTATGCCTATCAGACAACGGGACTGGCGATAAGAGCCTTATCAGGTCTTCTTCAGCCCAATATTACCCTTCATGATACCGGTTACATCCCTGCTGAAAATCCTATCATTTTTGTTATTAATCATTTCACCCGGGCGGAGACCCTGCTGTTGCCTTACCATCTGAACCGGTTGACCAATCGTACGATCTGGTCTCTGGCCGATCAGAATCTGTTTAGAGGCGGTTTTGGTTCCTTTCTGGAAAAACTGGGCGCTGTATCAACGGCAGCGCCGGACCGCGATCGTTTGATTGTTAAATCATTGCTGACCAACGAAGCGGCCTGGATTATTTTTCCGGAAGGCCGCATGGTCAAAAACAAAAAAATTTTTGATGTTGTGGACGAAAAAGGCCGGTTCATGATCTCTTCTTCGGCGGGAAAACATCCACCGCACACCGGTGCCGCTACCCTGGGGCTGCGTACCGAGTTTTATCGAAAGCGGATTGCGGCCATGCAGATCATCTATCCGGAAGAAGCCCAACGTCTGCTGCAACTTTACGAGATCGAGGCGCCGGAACAGGTCAGCCCGTCGACTACCTGTATTGTTCCGGTCAACGTTACCTATTATCCCATCCGGGCCCGGGAAAATATTTTGAGTAATCTGGCCCGTGGTGTTTTTGAAAATATTTCCCTGCGGACAATCGAGGAGTTGCAGGCTGAAGGAACCATGCTCATGTCCGGTGTGGACATCGACATCCGTTTCGGCGAGCCCCTTCGTATTGAACCTTTTTTGAAACCGGCGGTTATCCGGGAAAACATTGAACTTAAGGCGCGGTTCAACTTTTCCGACGCCATTGCCGCCAAGAAAATGATGCGTACTACCGCGGTACATCTGATGGAACGGTATATGGCCGCAATTTACAATATGACTACCGTTAATCATGATCACATTTTCGCTTCTTTGTTAAAACAGATGCCGACCGGGGCATTTGATGAAGATGATTTGAAACGCCGGGGGTTTCTGGCGATTTCTACCCTGGATCCCGTGAAAAAAAGGACCTATAAGCATACCTGTCTGAATCGCAGTCAGACGCATCTTTTAACCGACGACCGGTATAAACGGTTCGCCAATTTTATTCAGGTTGCAGAAGATACCGGCGTCATCGAAAGAAAAGACCAACTTCTGCTGAAACAGGAGGTCTTGTCAGCCGCCCCGGATTTTCATGCCGCCCGGGTAAAAAACCCGGTAGCCGTCATGGCCAATGAGGTTGAGCCCCTGGCTGAACTGCAAACGTCCATACAGATCCTGGCGGGAAAAAGCAGCGAGGAAATTCGCAAGGAGGTGGCCACCCACTTTATCAAGCAGGCAGATTTCGAATTTGAAAAAGATTATGCCACCTTTTTCAGTAAAACCGAGTCCAAAAAGAAAAACGTCGGCCGCCCTTTTCTTATGCGGGGCAATCCCGATGGTGCCGGTATCTGTCTGATTCACGGGTACATGGCGGCGCCCTTGGAAATTCGGGGACTGGCGCATTATCTCAATACCCTGGGATATACGGTTTATGCCCCCCGGCTGCGGGGCCATGGCACTGCCCCGGCTGATCTGGCCACCCGGCGATATGAGGACTGGACACAGTCCGTGGAATATGGCTATGTGATTTTGAAAAACCTCTGTAAAACCGTTATCGTCGGGGGATTTTCCATGGGGGCCGGTCTGGCGCTGGAGCTGGCTTCCCGGGTTGATGGTCTGGCCGCCGTGGTGGCCATTGCCCCGCCTTTGAAACTGCAGGATTTTTCCTCCCGTCTGGTGCCCGGATTAAATCTCTGGAACCGGCTTTTGGGCAGTGTGAATATGGATAATCGAAAAAAAGAGTTTGTGGAAAATCAGCCGGAGAATCCGCACATTAATTATGTCCGCAACCCGCTTTCCGGCGTTTACGAGCTGGAACGACTGATGGAAAAGACCGGGAGCCGGTTGTCGATGATCCGAATTCCGGCGCTGATTATTCAATCGCAAGCGGATCCGGTGGTGAAACCGCGCGGAGCGGAAAAAATTTTTGAAAAAATTGCCACAGCGGAAAAGGAATACCTGTTGCTTAACTATCCCCGGCACGGCATCATTAACGGAGAAGGGTCCCGCCGGGTTTACACCGCCGTAGGCAATTTTATTCAGCGGGTGCTGAAAAAGCAAGCCGTTCCGGTGGTACCGGCAAAAGCATAAGGCGGATTATTCTGCCAATTCCCCGCCCTTTTGCAACAACAGAGAGAGGGGGTCGAGAAACATGGCAGCGGCCTGTCGGCCTTTCAGGGAATTCACCGTGATACGGCCTTTTTCCGGAAGCAGTTCCCATATCAGATCAAACTGATCCGCCAGCGTGGACAGGCGCTCCGGCAGTCCGTTTTCATCCCGGATATCCTCACGGTGGACAGACAGGGATAGCCAGATCGGGAAGGAGAAATCCCGGGCCAATGCTTTCAGCGCGGCCACAATTTCGTCCTGCGGTTCGTCAAAATTCAGGCCGTCCACGATCAGCATCTGCGGTGTAAATATTTCCTGTTCCAGAAAATCGGAAAGACGCTCGCGAATTCCCGCCACCGAAAAACCGCTGACCTGCATCGTCATGATAAAACGGCGCGGCAGAAGATAATTCAGGTCAACGCTTTCCCGGAGACCTTTATGCCTGTCCGCCAGACGGGAAAAGACTTCTTTGTACCACAGGACCGTTTTTTTGAGCGGGTCTTTGAGGTTGATATGCAGTACGTTTCGGCCTCCGAGCATGGCGTACAGGGCAACCTGTACCAGAAAGGAGGTTTTGCCCACCCCGGCCCGGGCCGTTATGGCCCCGAGGCCGTCGGAATCGACCGCCTGCTCCGTCAGGTACATTACAGACGACAAAGATTCCGGTAAATTGAGGTCCCCCTGTATCATTATTTCTCCTTATCTTTCGCATGTCGGGTTTCCAGTGTTTCCGCAACGGAACGGGGTACTTCCTGGTAAAGCATGAATTCCATGGTAAACTGGGCTTGCCCCTGCGTGACCGAACGCAGGACATTGGAAAAACCGAACATTTCCGCCAGCGGAACCCGCGCTTCGATCACGCTGCTGGTTCCTTCGTCCTGCGTTCCCACGATTATGCCGCGTCGTTGATTTAAGAGTTTCATGACGCTGCCCTGAAAGGACTCGGGAGTTTCTATGGAAACCTTCATAATCGGCTCCTGGATAACCGGCATTGCCTGGCGGTAGGCGGAAAGAAAGGCTCCGCGTGCTGCTGCGGCAAAAGCCATTTCGGAAGAATCCACACTGTGGGAAGCGCCGTCGTTGATAACAACCCGGACATCAACCACGGGAAACTCCAGCCAGGTACTTTTTCCCAGGCATTTTTGAAAACCGTTTTCACAGGCCGGAATAAACTGCGTGGGAATGGCGCCACCGGTAATACGATTTTCAAAAACAAACCCTTCCCCGGCAGCCGGTTCGATATAACCGGTAATCCGGGCAAATTGCCCCGCTCCGCCGGTTTGTTTTTTGTGTATATAATCAAAAGGGGCCTGGCGGGTAATGGTTTCCCGGTAGGCCACCTGCGGACTGCCGGTGGTCAATACCGCTCCGTATTCCCGTTTCATCCGTTCCAGATAGACTTCCAGATGGAGTTCGCCCATGCCCCGGATAATGGTTTCGCTGGTTTCTTCGTTTACATGGGTGGTGAAGGTGGGGTCTTCCCGGGTAAATCGCCCCAGTGCTTTGGACATGGCGACTTCTGATTGATTGTCATTGGCTGCAACAGCCAGGGAGACCACCGGTTCCGGCACAAAAATCGAGGACATGGTCAGTTGCAACCCTTCTCCGACAAAGGTGTCTCCGGAGGCGCATTCCACGCCGAAAAGCGCGCCGATTCCGCCGGCGCTGATTTCCTGCACTTCCTCCATCTGGTCGGCGTGCATGCGAACCACTCGGCCGACCTTGATTTTTCGACCATTTCTGGCGTTACTGATTGTTTCCCCTTTGGTCAGGGTGCCCTGATAAACACGGACGTAAGTCAATTGTCCATACCGACCGTCTTCCAGCTTGAAAGCCAGGGCGACTACCGGTTTGGCGGGGTCCGAATCCAGCACTACCGGTTTTTCCCGGTCACTGATATCCAGTGCCTCATTCACCATTTCAGCCGGTGCCGGAAGATAGTCCAGAATTCCTTCCAGCAGGGGTTGAACCCCTTTGTTTTTATAGGCCGAGCCCATAAAGACGGGTGTCAGACCCCGTGAGAGAGTGCCCTGCCGCACGGCCTTTCGCAACAGTTGATCCGGGATTTCCCGCTCTTCCAGAACGGCGTCCGTTAATTCTTCAGAAAAGGCCGAGGCTGTATCGATGAGTTCCTCGCGCATCTCTTCCGCTTTTTCCCGCAGTGATTCCGGAATGTCCGCTTCCTGAACCGCTTCTCCCCATTCGCCCTTGAAATAGTATGCTTTGCGACGGACCAGGTCGACCACCCCCGCAAAATCCGCCTCCAGGCCGATGGGGATCTGCATCATTACCGCTTTATGCCCCAGTTTTTCCCGAAGCTGGGCGGTCACCCGAAGCGGGTCGGCTCCACTCCGATCGCATTTATTGATGAAAGCAATGCGGGGAATACGGTATCGCTTCATCTGCCTGTCCACGGTAATGGATTGAGACTGTACGCCCCCCACTGCGCATAGAACCAGGATGGCGCCATCCAGAACCCGCAGCGCCCGTTCCACCTCAATGGTAAAATCTACATGGCCCGGGGTATCGATGATATTGATGTTGCAGTCTTTCCACTGGCAGAAGGTGGCGGCGGAGGCGATGGTAATTCCCCTTTCCCGCTCCAGCTCCATGGAATCCATGGTGGCCCCGACGCCGTCTTTTCCTTTGACATCATGTATGGCATGAATCCGTTTGGTGAAAAACAGGATTCGTTCCGTCAGCGTGGTTTTACCGGAGTCAATATGGGCGCTGATGCCGATATTGCGCAGCTTTTTTTCGTCTTTTGTCATATCTGTCAAAATTCCTGTCTTTTTTCATTTTCCTTGCCTGTAACCCGGCATATGGGAAATCCGCTGTATATAACAATTCTCTCCGGTCACTGCAAGAAGAAAAATCGTCTTTCCAAAATAAAAGTCAAAAACAATTCCGGAGTGCGGATCAAAAGCGGAAAATCTGGATTCTGGGCTCACCGGCGACATACCGGAAATAATCCGCCAGAATACGCCCATGATCAAAGACCAGAGGATCCGGCAGCGTGGCGGCGGTGGCGATCAGCGTCTGCCGGGCGTCATCCGCTGCGCGGGGCCGGCCTTCGGCACGGGCGATAAAAACGACACTGACAGTGTGCTGGCGCGGATCCCTTTGGGGATCGGAATAGGCTTGAAACTGCTCCATCAGTTCAATGTCCAGAGAGGTTTCCTCCCGGGCTTCCCGGATAACGGCGGCTTCCAGCGACTCTCCGTAATCTACAAAACCGCCCGGCAAGGCCCATCCATGGGGCGGATTTTTGCGCTCAATCAACACAATGCCATGGCGGATTTGGATGATAGCATCGACTGTCAGGGAAGGATTTCGATATGTTGTCATAGAATTGCTCTTTTCGGATATGGATATTGGGCCCCGAACCGGTTGTTTCGTGTTTCGGTTCTTGGCCGTTAAAATTGTGGCACAACCAGGTTAAATATTTTTTTCTGTAAAAGGATATTACTGCTGAGACGCCCCTTTTCAAGCAGGTCAAGAGTCGCCCGGGCTGCGGAGAAACGGGGACAGTTCTTCAGTTCTGTTTTCCACTCGAGACGTGCCTGTTCGGTTTTTCCGGATAGAAAATAGATAACACCCAGATAAAAATGTCCGCTGCAAATTTCCGGATATTCTTTCAATGCCAGGTGGAGGTATTTTTCTGCCCGGTGTAATGCTTCTAGGTCCATGCGAAAGGTCAATCCTTCCAGAAGGGCTTTGGCCGTATGTAAACAGGCAAAGGCGTATTCCTTACCGGGAATTGTGGTAACCTCGGCATATCGGGTAAGACCTTTTTCAAATTTATATTTCCAGTTCACCGGCGGCTTCGGAAATATTCCGGTTTTCAGCAGAGTGCAAGCGATTTCCCGGCTGATCGTCCGGTGTGCGGACGGTTTCAAATGGCAGTTGTCCAGAAACTGTTCGTAACCGAGAAGGCCATGGGCGGAGCTGCGACGCAATCTTTCGACACAATCGGCAACGGGGATCGAATGACGTCCACAAAAACCTGCGATTGTCCGGTTGAGTGCGTTACCTGCCCGCAATCTCATGGTATCCTCATCAAGTGCTGTCAGAAAGGCTTTTCGTGCCTTCATATACTGTCCGGTCTGTTCAAATGTTTTTCCCAGCAAAAAGTGCACCATGGCATATCGCTGATCCTGTTGCAGCAGGTTTTCGCAGATTCTCCGCGCCTCTTCTGGCCGTTGATGTTGAATCAGGTCCGCGGCTTTACGGAGGTTCTGAGCCCATATTTCTTGTTCGCTTTGCGGCAGCGGTTTTAAATGGCGGGACTGATAGGGCGGCCAGTCTTTTTCATTTACCGGAACCGTACAGAACAACAAGGGAACATTTGCGCCGGATGCCATTTGATGAATTGTCTGTAATGCGGTTTTGGCGTTTCCAAGCAGATACGGAAGCGAGTCACCGGAAAGGACGGTTTTCTTTTTTTCGGAATCCGCAATTGCAAATTCCCAGTCAAAAGCGGGCTGTTTGCCGACAATTAAGTAATGTAGCACTTGAAAGGAGCGGAGTTTCCAGAAAATCCGTAACAAGACCGGGGCACGGTTCCGATTTTTCTCTCCGGACGCCTTTTTTCTCATCCCGTAATGCTCATTATTTCCGGAATAGATTATGATGACATCCGGTTGATAATCCAGCATCTCTTTGACAACAGTCGAAATGGTATTCAGTGAGGCGCCGGGAAGAGAGGCATTCACCAGGTGAAAGGAGAGTTCCGGGTATACCCTTTCAAGACCGGCCTTGAGCCATTGGGAGAAGGCAAAACGGCCGGAAAAAGGGAAGCCGCTCGGCGCTGATCCCCCCAGGACAAAAATATAAACAGTATTTTCGGCTTTATGAGCCGGGATCGGCTGAAATTGAAAGGGGGTATCCCAGGGGATCGTTTTGATATATGCTTTCTGCCCGTTGGCTAATACACCTTTTTGGTATCGTTTTTTCACTTTACAGGCAAACTGCGGAGAAAGCCGTTCCTTTTGATAAGGATCGATTCCGGCCACACGCAGAATTCCATCCAGCAGGAGGAAAAAAACAACCGGTATCAAAAACATAATCAGGTAATGTCCTGTCCGGATTCTCATTTTTATCCTGTTTTTCGATCAAATTGGCTCAATTTCGCCTTTAAGCCTGCAATAATCCATATGTTCGCAAACGTGATCGGCAAAGCCGGCGCCGGCTTCTTCATATAAATTGTAAACCGCGCTGATTCCTGCTTCTTTTAACAGATGCATTTCATCTTCATACCGGACCGAGGCGGTTATCTGTCCCTTATAGCCTCTTTCCTTCATTTGCTGAATTGCAAATATGCCGGTTTTGAGATCGGGCAAGGCCAGCATAACCAGCTCCACCCTGCTTTTTGAAGGCTCGGTTCGTTTCCAGAAATCACTGTCACCGGCGTCCCCGTAAATCACGTTTCTGCCTTCTTGCTGATGTTTTTTCACTTTGTCAATGTTGAAGTCAACCCCGAGGACAATATCGCCGTAACGGCGCTGCATTTCATCATAGGCACTCGCGCCCACGCCCCCCATACCGAGTATTGCAATCTCGGCTTCTCCGGCGTCAACCGGGGCGTCTTCAGGCAGCCGGGCTGAGGTTTCGAAAATGGCAAGAACGTTTGAGAATCGGGCATAAATGTTGTGCGAAAAAGCGTTTACCGGCGCGGCCATGATAAAAGAGAGGGAAAGGGCAATCGCAATGATTACCAGCCATTCACTGCTGATCCAGCCGCCGGCGACCCCGATGGAGCCGACAATCAGTCCGAATTCACTGTAGTTGGACAGACTGGCAGACGCCAGCAGGGAGGTGCGGGATCGCAGTTTGAAGCGTGTCAGAAGAATGAAGAACAATCCGGTTTTAAAGGGTATGAGCAGGGCCAGCAGGAATGCCGTCATCATACCGGCGGCAGTAGGAGAGCCGGAAATCCCGATATTTAGAAAAAAACCGATTAGAAATAAATCCTTAAAACCGAGCAATCTGTCAGCCAGTTCCGATGTTTTGGGGTGAGCGGCAAAGAGCATCCCGAAAGCCAGCGCCCCCAGGTCGCCTTTCAGACCGACAAGTTCAAAGCTGCTGTAACCGGCCACCGTCATCAGGATGCCAAACAGCATCAGCAGTTCGCCGTGACCGCACATATCCAGAATTTTTCCCAGAAGGGGTCTTGCGATCAACAGGAACACAATAAGCACCGGCGCCCAGACAGAGGGAGTTTTCCCCGTAGAGGCGACCAGAAAGATAACCGCAAGAATATCCTGCATAATGAGAATGCCGATGGCAGTGGCGGCATGCCGGGAAGCCGTTTCTTTTTTTTCCTCCAGCACTTTTACCGCAAAGACGGTGCTCGAAAAACTCAGCGCAAAAGCAATCAGAAAAACGGTTTTCCCATTGATTTGCGAAAAAAGCCGTATATTTGAAAAGCTCAGCAACCAGATCAAAACCGAAAAAAAGGAGATCGTGATAATCATTTGCAGAGAAGTTCCGGCCCAGACTTCCGGTTTCGCCAGACTTTTCAGTTTCAGTTTCAGGCCGATGGTGAAAAGCAGCAGGGTTACCCCGGCATTGGCCACGGTTTCCAGTGTTGCACTGCCGGCGACGCCCATACTGTTCAACACAAACCCGGCCATTAAATATCCCACCAGGGGGGGCAATCCAATTCTGCTGACAACAGCACCAAAAATAAAGGCAGCCAGAATCCATAACAGATTCATTGTTCAATTCTCCTTTGCGCTCCTTACCGGAGGTCTTTTCCCCTGAAAGCAAAGTTTGCGGCACGGAAAGCGAGGCGGGCATCAAGCTTTGGGTTTCGAGTATAAAATATGATTTTTTTCATTAATTTGTAAAAGTGTTTTTTGTGGCCTCAGGGGCGGCTTGCGCAGTCAGTAATTTATAGCAGGATCATCCCTTGTCTGTCAAATTTTCGGCACCGCGGGGGGTTGCTTCGGTGGACAAGGAAAAGTTATTTTTTTCTTGACGCCGGTTAATTAAATGAACATAGTTAAATTTAACTATGTTCATTTTTAGAAAAAGGAGTGTATTATGGCCAAAGTTATTGTACTGGGCGGCTGTGGCGCGGTGGGCCGGGTCGTTGTTCAAACCCTGGCGGCAGCGGATATTTTTTCTCAGATCACTATCGGTGACATCGATATCCGGCAGTCACCGGGGCTGTCCGCCCAATCCGGCGGCGCGAAAGTTACTGCCGTGGAGATGGACGCCTGTGATCCGGAAAGCATCGCTGCGGCGATTGCCGGTCATGATCTGGTGGTCAATTGTGTGGGGCCGTTTTATCGAACGGTTATGCCCATCGCCAGAGCGGTGCTGGCCGCCGGGATTAACTACCTGGACATCTGCGACGATGTGGATGTAACGATGGAACTTCTGGCCATGAGTGAGCAGGCCAAAGCAGCGGGGATCATTATGGTCATCGGTATGGGAAATTCCCCGGGTGCCACCAATCTGCTGGCCAAATTCGCTGCGGATAATCTTTTGGACGAGACTGCGGCAGTGGATATTTTTCACGCCCACGGTGGCGAGCCTTTTGAGGGGAAAGGGGTCATCGGTCACCGGTTTCACTGCATGAGTATTGATATTCCCATGTATATTGACGACCAAATGATCTATGTCAAATTTTTTGAACCCGAGGGCGTCGCTTTGCAATGCAATTTCGATTTTCCGTTGCTGGGCCGGGGAATCCGGGTTTACCCCTATCCCCATCCCGAGCAGGTGACGCTTCCCCTTTATCTGGATGTATCCCGGGTCACCAACCGCGGGACCATTTTGCCTGCGGCGTATTACGAGTTGACCGCCGAACTCTGCCGGCTGGGTCTGGCGGACAAAGCGCCGGTGGAGGTGGACGGTCGGCCGGTTGCTCCCTGTGATTTTGCTGCGGCTTACCTGATCCGGGAACGGGAACGCCTGTTGCATGAGAGCGGTTTCGGACAGCAGAAAGGTTGTACTTCCACGGTGGTTCAGGGGAAAAAAAATGGCCGGCAGCAGGAGTTGCGGTTTCATATGGCCTCGGCGTCGCAGGCGCTGGGGGAGGGGACGGGTATCCCGGCGGCCATGGGCGCCATTTTGTTACAGCAGGGCCGAATCACCAAACCGGGGGTACATCCGCCGGAAGGTTGTATGGATCCCAGAGATTTTCTGGAATTGATTCCCCGGGTTCTGAAAACCACTGCCGGGGAAGCGGACGCCGGACCGCAATTACTCATTGACATTATTGATGAAGCGGGGGATAAAACTACCATGGACATGCTGGAAGCAGCCAAGCTGCTTTGAAGGTATGCCCGGTAAAAATGAATATGACGAAAAAACAGGCATATATACTTGCGATCGACCACGGCACGTCCGGTGTGAAGGCTTCGCTGGTATCGGTTCAGGGCAAGGTGACGGCCTTTGAATTTCTTCCCACGGAGATCCATTACCTGCCGGGCGGCGGCGTGGAGCAGAATCCGGAACAGTGGTGGTTCGGCGTTCTGGGCACGACTTCCGCCCTGATGCGCAAAAAAATCGTTTCTCCGGAGGAGGTGGTGGCGGTTTCCGTTTCCAGTACCTTTTCCAGTACCGTAGCGGTGGACCGGGACGGTCAGCCCCTGATGAATGCCATCACCTGGATGGATACGCGCGGGGCTCCCTATGTTAAGAAAACCATGGCCGGATTTCCCGCTTTTCGGGGTTACGGCCTGCTGAATGCCTGGCGGTGGCTTCGAAAAACCGGCGGAGCGCCTACCCTGTCCGGGAAGGACGATATCGGCCATATCCTTTTTATTCAGCAGGAATTTCCGGATATCTACGATAAAACCTACCTTTTTCTGCCCAGCAAAGATTTTCTCAATCTTCGCCTGACGGGGGAGTTCGCCGCCACCTACGATTCCATGCACCTTTTCTGGGTTAGCGATATTCGGGATATTCATCATATATCGTATGCCGACAATCTTATCCGCCGTTTCGGCATTGACCGGGAAAAGCTGCCGCCGTTAATTTCACCGACGACCATGTTGGGAAAAATTCCCGATACCGTTGCCTATAAACTGGGTATCAACAGTGGAACGCCGGTTGTCGCCGGCTCTCCGGATCACCAGACCGCCTGTATCGGTTCCGGGGCGGTGCGGGACTATGAAGGTCATATTTATATCGGCACCTCCTCCTGGGTACAGTGTCTGGTGCCTTTTAAGAAAACGGACGTGTTCCATTCGGTGGCTTCCTTTCCCACTGCGGTACCGGGCCGTTATCAGACCGTGAACGAACAGGACATTGCCGGCGGGGCTTTGGCCTTTATGCTGGATAACCTTCTGGAATACCGTAAACTCATTGCCGGCAGTGATCTGCCGGATGATCCCTACCGGTATCTGAATCAAGTCGCCGCCCAGGCGTCTCCCGGAAGCAGCGGTGTTATTTTCACTCCCTGGCTGAACGGGGAACGGACCCCGGTGGATGATGAAACCATTCGGGGCTGTCTGTTCAATCTTTCCCAGACGACCACCCAGGGGCAGCTTATCCGTTCAATTCTGGAAGGGGTGGCTTATAATACCCGCTGGAGTCTGACCTACGTTGAACGGTTTGTCAAACGCCGTCTGGACCCCTTGAATATTATCGGCGGCGGGGCCCAATCACGGTTGTGGTGCCAGATAATGGCCGATGTTTTGAATCGGGATATTCGCCGGGTGCGGGATCCGTTGCAGGCCAATGGCCGGGGGGCGGCTTTTATTGCCGCGGTGGCCCTGGGCTACATTACCTTTGCCGATATTCCCGGCCTGATCAAGTATGAGGGAATTTTTTCCCCGCAGCCTGAACACCGGCAGGTATATGATCTGCTTTATCAACAGTTTTTGCGCCTGTATCGCGTGCACAAGAATATATGTAAAACCATCAATCGGCAACTTCCATCTTCCTGATATGAAAAAGCCACGCAGCATCGAAGAGATCGGGCGGATCCGGGAAGAAATCCTGGAACAGGCGCTGGATATCATCATTGAGAAGGGGCTGGAGGCGCTGACGATGCGTACCCTGGCCGCCCGTACCGGGATGTCGGCGCCCAACCTCTACAACTACTATTCCAGCAAGGAAGAGCTGTATCTTTCCCTGGTGGTTAAGGGATTCGAGATGCTGCAAGGCGATTTGGAGGCCGCTTGTTACGGATATGAGGACATCATGCAGCGGGCCCGATCCATGATCCGGGCGTATCTCGATTTTGGTCTGAAGCGGTCCCGTTATTATGATATTATGTTCAGTCTGCCTACGCCCAAATACAACGACTATGTGGGCACCACCTATGAAGCGCTGGCCGCTACCGAGTACCGTATTTCCATGGATATCTTTCAACTGGCGGCTTCAGTGGTTTCCCAGATCACCGGCGAGAACGGAGACAGCCGGATTCTTCAACGCCGGGTAATTCAGGTCTGGAGTCTGCTGCACGGTATGATCAGTTTGCGACACAGTGCCGTGGTTTCTTACGTGGCCGAGGATGTCGATATGGTTTATACCGATATTGTCGAAGAATTGCTGGGAATCGTTTCCCCAAAAAACACTGGCCGCCGGGACGGGGAGAAGACGGCTTCCTGCCGGCGGAAAGAACGCGTAACGTGCTGATATCGACCAAGCGGTTATTGCCGGCCGGCTCCCCCTTTTTTTGTTTCCGCGCTATTGTGCGTCGGGGAGATCGCCAGCGCGGCCATGATTTCCTGCTTGAGTGCTTCGTATTCTTCCTCGGTAATCAGATGTTGCGTATACAGCCGCCCCAGTTCGCCCAGATCCCGAATTCGGGCGTTGGCGGTGTTCTCCAACAATGATAAGCCGTTATCACCGATCCGTCTGGGACTTTTTTCCGGTTTATTCTCGTGGCCGATCCGCAGGGCCGCCGCCCCGCCCAGGAAACGGATTTCCAGGTTCCGGTTGCGGAATTCCGGTAACAACAGCAGTTTGCGGAGGGCTTGGCTGTCGTTTTTTATTTTTTTAATAAAATAGTAGGCGCTGCCGACAATCAGCGCCGCCAGGCCCAGCAGAATCCAGAAAAAATAGTGCACAATGCCGCCAAAGACAAACATCATAACCGCAATAATACCGAGCAGGGCCACATGAAAGAGAAGTATGCTGTAAGCCAGCAGAACCCCCCGGGTAAGCCCTTCGTCACCGTTGGTTTCTATGGTCGATTGTGGTCTGTTTTTTTTTCGAAAAAACATGGATGGCCAGTCCGTCTCAGTTGTTATGGTTTTTCTGGCCGCGCCGGTTAGTAAAAGTTGAGATTATATAAGAGGGTTTTGCGGGAATCAAGACCCGGTTGGAGTTTTTTCTGTTGATATGGCGCGCCCGAAAAAGACAGGAAAAATCCCGGTGGTTTCGAAATAGTATTGACATGGAGGGCCGATCCCGTTATCAAAGGTGTAACTCCGGGAAAACATGAGATTTCCGGATATTGCGAGAAAGAAAGATGGAAAAAAACAAGGAGTTTGCGGGGTGACATCAGAAGTGAGACTGGATTTTCAAAAAACCGGCGGATTGATTCCGGCTATCGTTCAGGAATTTCAAACCGGGGAAGTATTGATGCTGGCCTATATCAATGAGGCAGCCTGGCAGGCGACCCTTGCCTCCGGCACCGCCACTTATTACAGCCGCTCCCGGCAGAAGCTCTGGGTAAAGGGCGAATCTTCGGGGCATGTGCAAAAAATAAAGGAAATTCGTATTGACTGCGACCGGGATACAGTGCTGTTTAAAGTGGAACAGATCGGTGGTGCCGCCTGTCATAAAGGGTACAAAAGCTGTTTTTATACCCGAATAAATGCGGCTGGCCGGGGAGAGATCACACACCAAAGGGTTTTTGACCCGGAGGAGGTATATCAGAAATGAGTGTTGTATTGAATTTCGGGATTCCCAAGGGGAGCCTGCAGAATGCCACGATTGAGCTGTTTAAACGTTCCGGCTGGAAAATTACCGTCAGCGGCAGGAGCTATTTCCCGGATATCAACGATGAAGATATTCATTGTTCTCTCTGCCGGGCCCAGGAGATGTCCCGCAACGTGGAACACGGTACCCTGGATGCCGGTCTGACCGGAAAAGACTGGATTGCGGAGAACAATTCCGATGTACACGTGATTACCGATCTCGTTTATTCCAAAAGCAGCGCCCGGCCCGCCCGCTGGGTCATCGCGGTTGCCAAAGATTCGCCGGTGGAAAAACTGGAAGACCTGGAAGGCAAGACCGTCTCAACGGAACTGACGAACTACACCCGGCGGTTTTTTGCCGACCAGGGTATCGACGTGAATGTGGAGTTCTCCTGGGGGGCCACCGAAGCCAAGGTCGTGGCCGGGCTGGCGGACGCCATTGTGGAAATTACCGAGACCGAAAGTACCATCCGGGCGCACAGTCTGCGTGTGATCCATGAAATGATGCAGACCAATACCCAGTTGATCGCCAATCACACGGCCTGGAAGGATCCCGCGAAAAAGGCCAAGTTGCAGCAGATCGCCCTGCTTCTGAAAGGTGCCTTACGGGGCGAAAAGCTGGTCGGTCTGAAAATGAATGTTCCCAGGGACAGGCTGGACGCCATTGTTTCCTTGTTGCCGAGTCTGAATGCCCCCACCGTTTCCCCGTTGTACCAGACCGACTGGTTTGCACTGGAGACGGTCGTAGATTCCGGCAGGGTGCGCGATCTGATCCCGGAACTGCTGGCCCATAAGGCCGAGGGCATCATTGAATATCCCTTAAATAAAGTGATCTGACGCCTGTTTTCCAATTATTGATTTTTCAATGGGCGTTGTATAGACACCACCAATTGAATCTCCGGACAGGATGTGATTGTTAAATCCGCCGAATTTGTGACCAGCGCCGCCAAACCGTCCCAGTATCCGGATTTGGGGCTGCCGGAAATCGCTTTTGCCGGACGTTCCAACGTCGGTAAATCCTCTTTGATCAATTGTCTGGTCAACCGCCGGCAACTGGTAAAAACCAGCAGTACCCCCGGCAAAACCCGCCTGATTAATTTTTTTGCCGTCAACGGGGAATTGGTTTTTGTCGATTTGCCGGGATACGGCTATGCCAAAGTTTCCAAGCAGGAAAAAAAGAAGTGGGGCCCCATGGTGGAAGCCTACCTTTCCGGCCGCCCGCTGCTGAAGGGGGTGTTGTTGTTACTCGATCCGCGGCGGGATCCGGCCGAAGACGAATTTTTGCTGCTGGACTGGCTGGTGAATTATGGGATTCCCGGTGCCGCTGTTCTCACCAAGGCGGACAAGCTGAAGAAAAATGCGCGCCAGCAGCGGCGTCGTATTATTGCCGACAAGCTGCGGACAGACAGCGATAACCTGTTCTTTTTTTCCGCCCGAACCCGTCTCGGCCGGGAGGCGGTGCTGGATTTGATTGAAGAGCTGACAGGGCTCTCCAGCCGGGGGGAGAAGAGATGACCGAGATCGTGGAGAAAGGGTTTGGCGCCGGCTTTGTTGCGGTCTGTGGTCCTCCCAACGCCGGAAAATCGACTTTGACCAACTGTCTGCTGCAAGAGAAAATCTCCATTACCTCGGCCAAACCGCAGACCACTCGCAACCGGATTCTGGGGATTATCAACCGTCCGCTGGCGCAGCTGGTTCTGGTGGACACGCCCGGTATTTTCAGAGCGAACAACCAGCTCAATGCGCGTATTGTGAAAAGCGCTCTGGCGGCCATGGCGGAGGTGGACGTCCTTCTGCTTCTGATAGACGCGGCGCGGCCGCCGCACAAAGAGGGCGAGACGCTTTCCCTGCGGCAGATTCAGCAGGGGAAAAAACCGGTGGTGCTGGCTTTAAACAAGATTGACCGGGTGCAAAAGCCGCGTCTGCTGGAACTGATTGACCGGTGGCGATGTCTTCACGATTTTGCAGCCATTATTCCCATTTCCGCCCGCTACGGTACCCAGACAGAAGATCTGCTGATAACGCTGGAAGAACTGCTTCCGCCGGGAGAGCCTCTGTTTCCTGCAGATATGTTGACCGATGTTTCCGAGCGTTTTCTGGCTGCGGAGATGATCCGGGAAAAGGTCTTCCGGCTGACCGGTCAGGAGATCCCTTATGCCACAGCGGTTACCATCGATACCTTTCAAGAAAAAAAGACGGGAGCGGTTGTCCATATTCAAGCCACCATTCATGTGGAGCGGGATTCCCAAAAAGGGATCATTATCGGTAAAAAGGGCGTACGCTTAAAAGAAATCGGCGCCCAGAGCCGGCGGGATATTGAACGCATGACCGGGGCCGCCGTTTTTCTGGAACTGTTTGTGCGGGTGCAGAAAAAATGGGGTTCGGATCCCGCCCTGTTGTCGGAGTTCGGCTATTCATGATTTTGTCATTTCATCCTTTTTTTTCCGGAGACCGGTATATTAATTGTGCCGGACGAAGGTTGACCGACGCGGACATCGAGGCCATGCAGGCGGCCTGGGCAATTATTTTGCCGCAGGCCTGTCCCCGGCCATTATACGAAGCGGCCCGTCAACATTGCCCCCGGGTGTTTCCCGATTTTTCCACCAAGTTCGATTATCCGGGTAAAGTGGGGCAGATTGCCTTGTTCCGCAGAACCGGCACGCCCCACCCGGAAACCTGGATATACCGGTCTACCGAAGATTTTTACCGGGAGCACGGGCGACAGTGGGATCGGGCTCTTTTCCGGTTTCCCCTGATATTTAAAGACAACTGGTCGGATGAGGGCTACGGGGTGGTTTTGTTGAACAGTCAAGAGGACCTGGTCAGCGCGCTCAAACAGGCCGCTGCTGAGGAAAAATCCGGTTGGACCGGATTTTTGCTGCAGCGCTGTATCGATACCCGGCGCATGGTTTTGCGGGTGGTGGTTATTTATAAACGGTTTTTTTCGTACTGGCGGATCGGGCGAGAAAACAATGATATCCGGGTGAACCTGGCGCAGCAGGCCGATATAGATACGGCGGTTTATCCCCGATTGCAGGAGAAGGGCAGAAATGCCGTGCGCCGTTTCTGCCGCCTCACCGGACTGAATCTGGCCGGTCTGGACCTGGTCTTTCCCGGGCTGGACGCCGCCAGCGGCCCCCTTTTTCTGGAAATCAACTATTATTTCGGTCGGCGGGGTCTGGGCGGTTCCGACCGGTTTTATCAACTCTTGATACCCGGTATTGCGCAATGGATCGAAGATCAGGAAAACGCTCAGGAAAAGATTCTTTGAACTTTGGCGGGCTGGTCCCGGCGGAAGTGCTCCGGAGAGAAAAACAGAAAGCCCGGGAGCTGCGGCACACCCAGTGGTGGAAACGACGGATCGCCAGAGGAGTCTGCTATTACTGCGGCCGGCCTGTGCCTCCGGTCGAATTGACCATGGATCATGTCGTCCCCCTGGTTCGCGGCGGGCAGACTACCAAAGGCAATGTGGTCCCCGCCTGCAAAACCTGCAACAGCAAGAAACGGGAACTGCTTCCCGTGGAATGGGAAGAATATCTGCA
>CAZWCS010000033.1:0-3430 GCA_964632805.1 uncultured Desulfobacterales bacterium | reverse complement strand
AAGCCTGCAAAATCGGTGACGGTAGCGATGATTTGCGAACATTTTTGTGGAGGAAAGAAAAACCGGGTCAGCAGATCGCCTGTCAATATCGATCGCAAAAGGCGGGAGAAACAAGATGGACGAAGCCTATGATGTGGTGGTAATCGGTTCCGGTTTTGGTGGTCCGGTGGCGGCCAGAATCTGCGCCGAAGCCGGGCTGAAAACCCTGATGCTGGAACGATCCGAAAATGTGGGGGAAAAGGTTATTTCCGGGCTGACCATTCCGTTTTACGGATTTCTGTTCGGGCCGGACTTTATCCGCGACGGCAACCCTCCCTTTGAGCGGCCGGCCGACGGGATAATCAACTACATTATCAAAGACATCGAAGCCAACGATATCGAAATTGACGATACTCTGCGGCTGCCGCGTCCGTTTTCACCGGTAATTGCTTTTGGTTACAATACCTATTGCAAACCGTTTTGTCAGTGGGAGGCGCAAAAAGCGGTGGATGCCGGTGTGGTTCTCTGGACCGCGGTAACCGTTACCGATGTTCTTCGCACCAACGGGGCGGTTACCGGTGTTTGCCTGGCGGACGGCCGTCGCATTTCCGCCCGCATTGTTATCGATGCCGAGGGATCGCAGGGGCTGGTAGCCGTCCAGGCCGGAGTGCGAAAGAAATATCCGCCGGAAGCCATTTCTCTGGCCGATACCTATGACTATGAAATGGATAAGGCGGATGTGGATCGCATTCTGGGATATTCCTTGCGTTTCTGCTGGGGCTGGGACGAACAGAAACTGGCTCCGCCCCTGGGACACGGCAACGGGCTGATGGTCTGGCCTTACCGGCAAAGTATTCATTTTATGCAGGATCATTGCCTGCGCTGGGATGGTCGGCGGGTTCCCGATCTCAAGAAGCGGTTTCAAAAATACCACGATAATATTACTACCCGTCTGCCCTGGTGGGCTGAGGAAGTGGCCCCCCGAAGCCGTCTGCGCGCCCGGATGTGGGAGGGGTTCGAAATTTATGTGGGGTTGGACCCGGACCTGCGGAATATGAGCAATCACGATGACGGGATTCTTTTGATCGGGGATGCGGCCGGGCTGGAAAGCACGGAATTGTGCGACGGAGTACCGGCAGCCTGGTTTTCCGCAGAAATTGCCGCCGAAGTAGCCATCGCCGCCATTCGGGCCGGTGATACCAGCCGCTCCTTTTTGCGTCGATATGATGAGCGGATCAAGGCCCATGCCATTATCCAGTGGTCGATTTCCGGCAGGAATCGCTATAACCTGCGATATGCCCAGGAGAAAAAGGATGTGCGCCGGTTGCGGAAATATGTACACCAGGCCTGGGGCCTGGGGCAGCTGACCCATTCTCTGTCTCCCTTGCTGCTCTTGATTTTTCGCTACATCCGGCAGGATCCGCGCATAGTCATTCGCTGGATCAAAATGTATTTTCGATTTTACCAGAACTGGTATCACGGGGTGTACGACTATCAGGGCCGGGAAACGCTTACAAGACCCTCTTCCCGCCGGCCGGTATTCGGGGAGCTGCTTTTCCGGATGGTTGTCGGCGGGCTGGACAGTTTGTTGAATTTGGCCGGACCGCTGGTGAAAGGAATGGCTTTTTGTGGAGAGCATCTGGCCCCGTGGGCCAATCCTGCTATGAAAGTCTGGCTGCCCGTTTACCGCCCGGTATATAAAGCGCTGCGGAAACCCCTGGCACCTTTGGGCGAATGGCTGGCCGGGCACCTTATTGCCTTTACGGCCGGGGCCGATCCGGCCCTGTTCGAGGTCGATAATGGCAAACACGCCAATCCGGTGGGAGGAAACTGAAATGCCGAGAACAGTAGAACGATTCCCGGGGGTGGAATGGGTTGACGGCACCGGCGAGTTTATCCGGGTCGATGTGGAAAAATGCACGGGGTGCGGCAATTGCGTTAAGGTATGCCTGGCCGATTGCTGGGAAATCAAAAACCGCAAGGCCCGCATCAGAACCCTGGAGGCCTGTATGGAATGCGCCTGCTGCTGGTATGTGTGCGATCCCGGCGCCATTGTATTCTCCTGGCCCCGGGGCGGCACCGGCTATCGCAGTGAATGGGGATAAAAAGACGGTCTTTTAATCGGTCACACCATTATAATGAAAGCAAAAGAAATGGCAAAAGCCGCTCCCCAAGACATGTCTGCCCTCAAAATTTTTCTGATTCTGTTTTTCATCTGGCTGGTTCCGGGGGGATCTGCCTTGTCTCATGAGGAATTTTCTGCGGCCGGGCCGATTCCGCAAGTGCTGGTCATCCATTCCTACTATGCCACCTTTACTTGGGCGGATAACATAACCAAAGGTATCCGTAAGGCGTTTGCCGACAACAGAGGACAGAAGGTACAGCTCTGTTTTGAGTTTCTGGACGCCAAACGGCACCCGGAAAAAGCGTATCTGGATAAGAAAGCCGAGCTGCTGCAAATGAAGTACCCCGATCCCGGAGCGATCGATATTATCATATGTTCCGATGATCAGGCCCTGAATTTTCTGCTTGACCGTTCCGATACATTGTTTTCCGGGATTCCCGTCGTTTTTTGCGGAGTAAACGCCTATTCTCCGGGCATGCGGAAAATCCGGCCCGAACTCACCGGCGTCATCGAAGCCATTGATCCCCGCAGTACGCTGGAAGCCGCTCTTCAACTTCAGCCGCATATCCGGAAAGTGCTGGTAATCAATGACATAACCCTCACCGGTCAGGCCATCGAAAGAACGGCCCGGCAGGCATTTGCGCCTTTCGAAGAGCGACTGGATTTTCACTATGTACGTGATTTGTCCATGCCCGAACTTCAGGCCCGGGTGTCAGAACTTACCGACGAAGCGATCGTGTTTCTGTTCGTGTTTAACCGGGATAACCGGGGGCGCAATTTTACCCACGAAGGCAGCCTGCGACGCCTTGCCGGTTATTGCCCGGTGCCGATCTACGGTCCCTGGACATTTTATCTCGGCCAGGGCATCATCGGCGGAATGCTTACCAGCGGTGAGGCACAGGGGATGACCGCCGCGCAAATTGCCCTGCGCATACTTCAAGGAGAGCAGGCCCGGGATATTCCCGTGATAATGGAATCGCCCAACCGGTACATGTTCGATTATCGTCAACTTGTCCGGCATCATTTACCCCTGCATGAGCTGCCGGAGGAAAGCAGAATCATCAATCAGCCGGTAGATTTTTATCAAAAATATCGTTATCAAATCTGGGTCGCGGTTTTCGCTTTTCTGGCGCAAACCGCCATTATTGTCATTCTGCTTTTCAATATCCGCAGGCGCAGACGCGCTGAAAAAGCCCTTTCCGTCAGTGAGCAGAGATATCGCACACTGGTGGAAACAATCACCGATGGAGTATTTACCCTGGATACACAGGGAAATTTTACCTTTCTGAATCCCGTTTTTGAAAAAATTACCGGATATTCCATTCA
>CAZWCS010000032.1:0-35254 GCA_964632805.1 uncultured Desulfobacterales bacterium | reverse complement strand
CGTGTGCGGGAAAACCGCACGCACGGTTCGGAGGGCGGGGAGGGCGAAAGCCCTTCCCGACCCCTATAGTTTTTTTAATTACTTAATTATGCATAGACTCCGGTGGTAGCGGTAAGGATTAAGACCTGGATGCCGGATCAAGTCCGGCATGACGAATTGTTATTTCCGGGCGTATCCCATCAACGCCTCATAGGTGACAGAGGTCAAATTTTTCTTAACAAAATAATTGCGGAAGGTTTCACCGGCTTTGTCCGTGCCCGAGGCGTTAAAATATTCCAGGAACCAGGCGGACGAGCAGGCCGCGAAAAAATCCCACACCGCGCCGCCGTCTTCAAACTGCAAGTGTCCCTGGTGACTCCGGCCGGTGATCTCCTCAAATCCGGTTACTTTCAGCATCCGGTGAAACGTCGGCTCCGGAAAAAACCAGCTTTCCATGCTCATGCTGGAGCCCAACATGGTCAGGAAGTAATGTCTCATAATGCACCAGCTCAAGGTCTCCACGATCTCGCAATACCAGCCCGGGCCATGGGTGGAAAGAGCGATGCTGCCGCCGGGCTTGAGCACCCGGTACTTTTCAGCCAGCACTTTTTCCTGGTTAACGACAATTCCCAACACCATTCCGGAAACCACCAGGTCAAAGGTGTTATCTTCGAACGGCAGGTTTTCGGCATCGGCCTGGTGAAACGCAAGGCGTTCCGGCGCATAGCCCAGGCGATCAAATTTTTCCCGGCTCTGGTTCAGCATCTGTTGTGAAAAATCGGCGCACACCACTTTGGCGGCTCCTTTGTCAAGAAGGACCTGGGCTAAAATACCGGTCCCGCAGCCCACATCCAGGACCACTTTATCCCGGCAGTCGACCGGGTCCAGAAGCGCTTCGGCCAGTTCCCTATAATGCTCCTGGGACAGATCATCATACCGGGTGACATCATCGCTGAAAGCCCCGTCATAACCGTCCATGATTCTTTTGCTGATGACCTCTTTTTTCCCGGCATTGCCGTTCAGCCAGGACAGAATATTGTTGAAGATCATCCCGGCCTTTAACATGGGTGACACTTTCCCCTTATACATGATCCTGGGCATTATCTGCCTCCTTTCAGGCGACCGTAAGCGGGATTATTGCGATTAATTGTTTAACAAGAATTAGCAATAGTCCTTGTAAAAGTCGATTTTTTTTGGTATTATTTCTGACAATTATAATTGTCAAATCAAGACATTCCCTGCAATCAGCAGGGATTTAAAAAAACAAGATTAAGGAGGGAATCATGTCGGAAATCAGATATGACGGGAAAGTCGCGATTGTAACCGGCGCGGGGGCCGGTATCGGGAGAATGTACGCGCTGGAACTGGCCAAAAGAGGCGCCAAAGTGGTGGTGAACGACCTCGGGGGTGCGCGGGACGGATCCGGCGCGGGAACCGCCGCGGCAGACCAGGTGGCGGATGAGATCAAGGGGGCCGGCGGCGAGGCCGCGCCCAATTACGAGAGCGTGGCTACCATGGAAGGTGGCGCCAACATCGTCAAGACCGCCATGGACGCGTTCGGCCGCGTGGACATTCTGATCAACAACGCCGGGATTTTGCGGGACAAGTCCTTTTTGAAAATGAGCGAAGAAGAGTGGGACCAGATTATCGCCGTGCATTTGAAAGGGGCCTTCTGCGTGACCCAGCCGGCCATGAAAATCATGAAGGAAAACAACTACGGTCGCATCATTTTCACCTCGTCCACCTCCGGGCTTTACGGCAACTTCGGTCAGACCAATTACGGCGCGGCCAAGATGGGGCTGGTGGGGATCATGAACACCCTGAAGCTGGAAGGCGCCAAGTATAATATTCTGGTTAACACCATCGCGCCCACGGCCCTGTCCCGGCTGACGGAAGACATCCTGCCGCCCGGGACCGGTGAAAAGCTGAAACCCCAGTTTAACGAGCCGCTGGTGCTGTATCTGTGCTCCGAGGAGAATACCGTCTCCGGCATGACCTTTGTGATGGGTGCGGGCTGGTTCGGCCGGACTGCCATTGTTTGCGGGCCGGGCGTGTGCATCGGCGATGCTGAACGGAAGATTACGGTGGAAGAAATTCGGGATAACTTTGACCGGATCACCAGCCTGGACGGGGCCAAGCCGCATGACAGCGGGTCGGATATACTGGGTTATATGGCACCACTGTTATCTTAGAAACTGTTGCAAAACATCATTTAAGGGCCAATAGCTGTGTTGCGGGCCGCTTCAAAACATTCACATACGGTTCAGTATGCAAAAAAAGCGGGGGACAGTTTACTTAATTGGCAACATATTACCGTCGGTGCCGCATTCTTTGTCAATTAAGTAAACTGTCCCCGCTTTTTGGAGGCGATAAACAGAGTGATTACACGTTGGTGAGGACGGTGCGCTGGGCTTCGTAAATGCGGACGGCTTCGGTGATGTTTATCTTTTCGGCCTGCGGGGAGTATATGCAGAAGGTGCGGCCGGTCGCCTCATCCTCGTATCTCTGGAAAGAGATGTGCGGATGGAAATAGACTTTGTTCTCGAAGGCCTGGTGCATGGCCATGCCTGTCATCTCGAGTATCCTTATGTAAGTGTCGTTGGCAAGGTCCGAAGCGTTTATACCGACGACGAAGGAATGGTTGCCTTTGTCTACGATCGCGTAGCGTTTCCAGAAAGCCGCGTCCTTTATGGTATCAAAGTCCAGCATGGTTATGACGTTGCGTATGTCTATGTTATTCTCGGACATGCTTTTCTTTATTGCCAGGGAAAGCGCGATCCCGGTGTCGATAACGACTTCCACGTCGTCCTGTCCGCCTGACGCACAAAGGAGTTTCCTTATGTGGGTCTCCTGGCCCGCGGGTATCCAGTCGGAGTCCACGGCTATAAGCACCTTCGACGGGACTTCGGCGGCGCCGGCGACCGAGAGCTTTTTCTTTCTTTCGTCCAGTATCTTTTTTGTCTCCCTGAACTGCCTGAGAAGCCTTTCGGCCCACAGGGGTTCGGTTATCTCCAGGATATCCGTCCGCAATGTCGCCGTATCCGCGTCCTTAAGAAGCACGGACATATCGTCCAGTTTTTTCTTTATCCGGGCCGGCTGGTCACCGGACCGCCCGAAGGCGTCATAGGAGTTATCGCGCCTTTTCCATATCAGGCCTATACTTTTCAGGAATTTCACGTACGCGGCGCTTTTCTCTATATCGACCGTCTTCTGAAGTTCCTCAAGGGTCTTTTCCCGGACCGCGTGGTGGAAATAATACGCTCCGGCAAGGTTGGGCTCCATATGTTCAAGGACTATCTTCCTTCTGACATCAGCCAGATCGGTCTCGCCGGAGGCAAGAGGGGCAAGGGAATCAAGCATGTCCTTTATCTCGGAAAAACCCTCCTCATCCAGATCAAGGCCCCTGAACACCGTACGGTCAAAAGCCTCGCCGCTTTCAGGGGTTTCGAATCCCGCGACAAGCCCGAGGTCCCTTAGGTTGTTCAGCGCGTAGAGGAATATGCTCCTGGCGCCGGGGTCTATGCCCGTGCCCATATTACGCAAAAGGTCCCTGCCTTCAAGTTCCGGCGCGCCGGTCTCAAGCTCAGCAAGGTGGAGAGAATTGAATACCGCCGCCGCTATCGGCCACGCGCCCCGGAACATGAAGTTGCGCATAGTCTTGTAATGCGTGCCGCTTAAAGGCATATCCAGAAGGCGCGGGTTCAGACTGTTAATTATGCCGGCGAACTGGTCGTGGGTGACAATGGACGCGAGATAATAAGAACAGACGTCGGAACCCGAATCCAGTATGCCCATGTTTTCCAGCACATGAAGGTCCACCTCCAGCAGCTCCTCTCGGACCGAGGCCAGATAGGAGCTCACTTTTTCGTACAGGGCCCGCTCGTCCGGCCTGAGGGCGCCGGACCTGGAAGACATCTCTTTCTCTATATCGGCGAGGTAATCTATCACATCACCCGCGTTGAAGAACCATTTGCCGGCTGTCCTGCCCTTCTTTCTCAATACGCCTATACGGCTAGCGAGAAAGAACAGGGACGGCCTGTCCAGGCCGTGTTTCGCCGCCAGATGCGCGGCAAGATGAGCGTCGGTGGCATCCGGGGTGAGATATTTACCCCTCAGGCCGTCAAAGAAAGAATCCGCGTCATCCGGGGAATACGCCCTGGCGACCTCAAGACCTTCGGACACCAGCGCCCTGCCCGCCTCGTTCATAAGAAGAAGGACGGGTATGTTCCCGAGGACGTTCTTCCATATACGGCGTCCGGCAAGGACATCGAAGACATCCTGTTTCACCCTGGCTATATCCGCCGGGGCTCCCGAGGAAACGATCTTCGCGAGCATCTCTTTTATCTTAACCGCCTGTTTCTCTCCCATGTCACGCGCCGAGTAAAGGACGGCGCCTTCAGCCTCGGTCCTTCTAACCATACCGGAACGGACAAGGACGTTCAGGGTCTTCCTTAATAAGGCCTCATCCGCCGAAGACATCTCAGCGGCCAATGCCCCGGCCGTGACCGGACTTTTATCTTTATACAATAAAGAGAAGGCTTCTTCAGCGTTCTTCCAGAGGATATCCCTGTCGGCGTCCGTACCCTCCGCTTCCGGAGCTGCGGACTTTATAACGGCAGCAAGCTCGGCGGCTATCTCAGACAATGGACTGTCATCCGGCAGAGACTCTATCCCCGCGAGAAAGCCGTCTATAGTCTCCTTTATATAATAATCCTTGGGCGCGACAGTATCCACAAGCTTATACTGCATCTCGCTGACCGTGGCGTCCTTTTTTGAAAAAGTACGGGCTATCTCTATGAGCTTCAATGATATAAGCGCCTGGATGGCAAGACCGACCTTCTTTTCCTGGGCCGCAAGCTCCCCGTCCGTGGCCGGATCTTCGGGATAGATAGACATGACTATCCTGCCTTTAGTAACCGGGGCTCTACCTTCCTGGAGCCAGAGAAAGTCAAAAACGTTGATCACGTCCTGCCAGGTGAGGGGGGGTTGTGCAACAATTTCGGGTTTTCCGGAGCCCTCTTCATCTAAAAGATTTGATATCTCCGGGACAGGGTCATTCGGAACAGCGATACGCCTTAATGAAGGGTGCCTTTTTCTCATATCAAAGCCCAGCAATCTCTTAATCTTAAGGATAAAATCTTTCATTATATAAAAATAGGGTTCAAAATCAAGTTCATCGATATAATCCTCGAAAAAATCGTCCTCTATCATATCCTTAAAAAGAACAGGGTTTTCATTAATAAAGTCCATAACTAAAGATTTTTTTTCAAAACGACGGGAATCTTCCAAAACCCAGAACCAGAAAAGCATTATACTAAGCAGATTGGCTTCTCTGTACTTTCGCCCCCTTTCTTTCTGCGCTCTAGTCTCATCCGGGTCATGAATAACCTTACCTTCCCCGTACCTATAATGTCCTCTTATCTCGTGAATAGCGACTGAAAATATAACGGACTCATAAAAATTGCCGAGTTCCGTATTCATATCCTTATAGAAAGCGCCAGGCACATCCTCATTCAGCCGCATTTTACGCATTTTATACAAGACTTTAATGAAATTCTCGTTAAGGACTATCCTCCCGTCGGGTAAAGACAACGCCGTAGGAATAATCCCATTGGATATCTTTTTTACCAGAAGGTTGTCTTTATATCCCGGCATCCTGATTAAAGGGATATCCAGACCTTCAGTTCTATATTTTTCATTGTCATGTTCGGCCACACGGTTGAACGCTTTTCTAACATCTTTCAAAACACCTTCTCTCTCACAATCTTTCATAGTAACATCGCTAACATTTACAGTTGTTTGATAAGCGGCACTCAGGAACTTTATCCCGCCTTCATTGGAGGCAAGATCGCGCAGGGCCGAGTCTATATCGCTTATCATAAGTATGGTCATATCGTCCATACTTTCCGCCGTGAAGCCGTCCGGGTCCCCGCGGAACTTTTCAAAGGCGGAATCAATCGCCTGGATATCATGGGGAAAAAGGTTGCCCTCGACAATGTCGAAGAGAGACCTCACGATATCCCGGGACTGTGCGTCGGGGGTTTCCAGGCCGTTCGTAATTATCACATCGTCGGAAAATACCTCGCCTCCTGCCCCGAGAATGAGGACTTTCAAGGCCATGGAGGTAAGTTTTCTTTTGAGGAAATATTGCAAGAAAAATTCTTTTGCTTTAACAAGACAATGAAACGGGTATCCGGCCCCGGCTCCTGCTACTGTAACAGCCGCCTAACGATCGGACAATTTCTTTGGCAAAGCCTTCTCCCCATTCCCGGAGGGTATTCAGCATTGCCGTTATGTTTGCTTCGGTTGTCTCAATCAGGATATCCACATCCTCAGTCGCCCGGACAAATCCATTCAGGGCGCACGCTACGCCACCGACAACGATGAATTTAACCCCCCGGTTCAACAACAGCTTGAGAAGCGCCTCAAAGTCCATGTCTGCCGCGTCCGACGATTTTGCGATATTCCGTGGCATTGTCTTCAGAAGAAATATTACATCCCATTTTTTTCAAGCTGTTATTCAATTTCTGAAGCCTGTTCAGCGGGGGCTGCTGATTTTTCTCCCTGCCGACGATTTTTTTGATTTTGTTTTTCAAATCCAAAATGATTTCCCTGGCGTGGACATGAGAATGATAAAAAGTTATTTTTATTTCAACCATCTATAGCAAGCCCGGCCTTGTATGTCAATATGTTTCCGGACACCGGATGTTGACAGACCATTTTTGAGTGTCCGGCAGGTCGTCTCAAGAAGAACGGAAGGAATGGGCAAAAATTGCAAATTATCCGAAATTACAAAAAAAACGGGATTTTTCAGGTGAGCAATGGATGGCCCCGGATTTCAGACACCCCCATTTTTCAGACCGGTAATCTTATATATTTTGACCGGCTGATGCAGCCCCTTGACGGTCACCTCCCCGCTATCCTCGACGTTAATTAAGTCGCTGATTCTTCTATAGGTGGCATGGCTTATGATAATTTCTCCGCCGGCCGCCTGTTCCTGTAAGCGGAAAGCCAGATTGACCTGTTTGCCGATTATCGTATAATCCATATGGTATTCGCTCCCGAATCCACCCACGGTAACGTACCCGGTATTAATGCCGATACCGAGAGGTTTTGGACGGGTTCGGTGTGTCGTTTCAAGAAAAAGCAGAATTTGCTTTATGACTGCGCCTCGTTATGGGATTTCGGGATAAGGAACGAAAGGGTTCACGTCAAGAGACGAGTATGTGTATTCCTACAACGATAAACTGGCTCTTGGCTTGATTTATATTAATTTTTTCCCTATTATTGAAATATATGAAACAAATTATTTGGACCGATTATTTCAAATATAGAGTTGCGCTTCGTGGCTTCAGCCTCTCAGCCGTTGAACAGATAATCAGATATAGCACTGAAAGGTATTATGACACAGCCACGGACCGATTGGTGGTTGTTGGTAAAGACGCAAATATTATGGTCATGATTCCACATGAAATTGATGAAGACGACACAGTTACACCTATCACAATACATGCTACAAACCGTCAGCAAATAAACTACAGAATAAAAAGCGGGAGATTTCAAAATGAATAATTCTAAGCTGTCTTATTTTGAAAAAGAAGACATTCTACACCTATCAATATCAGATGAAAAAGAGTTCGGCAGCGTTGAAATCAGCCCCAACATTACTGCTGAATTAAATGAGAAAGGAGAACTCATCGGTATTGAGATAATAGGCGCAAGTTCATTTCTAAGGGACTCGATTCTGGAGTCAACGCAAGCAAAATTATTGCAGCTGTCAAAACAATTCGCATAAAGAACCGGCTATCATCCGAAATCATTGCTGGCGCCGGGTCAAATTTTCCTTGTATCTTGCACCACCTAAAGCGGTTCCAGGCTCATTGCGCATTGTCAAAACCCACAACCCGGACATTATTCTTATCATGCAGGGTCAGTTCAAGCCCGGGGCCTTACATCGGACTCATAAATTTCAATCCCCAGATTTTTTAATTCCTTGATAAACGCCTCCGGCTGTTCCAGGAGTCGCTCCGGGGCATAGACGCCGCCCGGCAGATGATCAAATTGTCCGGCGCACAGCCATTTGGCCGCCAGGTAGGCCGGAAGGGAAGTGATTTCAGCGATGTGGCCCACATAGGTGAAGTATTTATACTGAATCCGGTTTTCTGCCTCACCGTAAATATCGATGCGCCCCACGGATTTGTCGATGCCGGCGGAAGCGAACCAGCCTTCAATGGTATGGAAAAACCGGGCCAGGGCACTGCGCCGGGCATGACTGTTGAGCAGTCGCAGCCGGCTCAACAGCTTGACCAGGACGACGATGTAGTTGGGTTTCACGCCACCGTGCAGGGTCACTTCCGTCAGCCCTTCCAGGTTCCGCGGCAGGGAAACCGACTCCGCGTGACCGGTGTAATAGACCGGATTGCGGCCGATGGGTTCCGGAAAATCCACCCGTTTTTTCCCGGTGCCGGTTTTGACCCGGACTTCCCGTCCGTTGATGGTCTGCAGGGTAGTACCGTTGAAAATATGAAACAGGTGGGTCAGATTGGAGGGGCCGACGCTTTCGTCCGAACCCGCGCACCAGTGTATATTGATGCGGCTGGCCCCGGCCAGGTCGTTATATCCTTTCCGGGCCAGAATCTGGGTCAGCCCCGGGGAATTGCCGAACCCGGTCAGCAGCTTAACGCCTTGCTCGCGGGCTTCATCCTCCAGAGTGAGGACGTTTAAGTAGGCGTCATAATCATCGGCAATGGAGATATAGGGGACTCGGGCGGCCAGGGCGCATTGCGCCAGGGGTTTTTCAAAAACATAAAAGGGGCCGATATAGCTCAGGGCAACCTGATGCCCCTGAAGGACGCGGATGACATTTTCTTCATCAGTGGCATCGCAGAAGGCGGCCTGAAATTTGTCGCCGCAGTCTGCGGCCAGCCGGCAGGCTTGGGGCTGGTTGATATCCGCCAGCGTCACCTGCGTGACCCCGGCATCATCTTTTAACAGAGACAACAGCGGCACCGCCATATCGGCACAGCCGCCCAGTACGATCATTTTCATGGGATTTGCCTTCCTCTGCCGGAAGAAATACAGCGAAAAGGAGCCGGTTTTTCAAATTTCCAGATAGTCTTCCCGTACGGGACAGAACACGTCAATAATGTTGCAGTCCGTCAGCGCCCGGCCGGAATGAAATTTATCCGGGGGAATAACGGCTACCTCACCACTTTTCAGAATATGGGCTTCCCCTTCCACGGTAAGCTGGAATTCGCCTTCCAGGAGGTTGACGATCTGTTCATGGGGATGGGCGTGTTCCGGCAGCATGGCGCCGGCCAGAACGTCCCAGTAGGCGATAGTGGCCCGCTCCGAGTGGATAAACCGGACCTGGAAACCGGGAACCAGTTCCGTTCGGTTCATATCGTTGAAATTTTTGAAGATCATCGGCTTCTCCTTATTGTCAAGGGGCATCGGCTGTGTTTTCGTGCGGCCGGTATTGGGTTGCCGTGATTCTGCGGCGAATTTGAAAATCGTCCAATTTGGTTTACGATTGTTCAATTAAATGCAAGTATAAGAAAGTCTGCGGAATAAGTCAACGAAGGGTTTACCAGGGAGGTGAAGCATGATCTGGCAGGTAGGGGCGGATATCGCCATCGGGACCATGATACCGGTGGCTACGGTCTGGCTGTATGTGACCGGGCGTATTCAGAAAAAGCATCTCTGGCTGATGGTCTGGGGGTTTGTGGTGGGATCTACCTGGGAATTTGCCTTCTATTTTCTTGGCGATACGGTACATACTCTGCACACGGAATGGCCGCTGCCCATTATTACCCTGCATCTGTCCCATACCTTCTGGGATGCCGGGCTCTTTATTGTCGGCTATTGGCTTTGCCTGCTGATATTGCGCACCCCGGATTGCTGTACTACCTTTCGCTGGGCCGAATTGGCCATCATGTGGCTCTGGGGAGCGGGCCAGGAGTTTGTGGTGGAGTTACTGGGCAACGGCGTCATCTGGGAATACCGGGTGCTGGCCTGGAATCCGGTCTGGATCACCATCGGGGATCAGGGGTATACCGTTCTACCGCAGTTGATCTGGGCCGTCGCACCGGTGGTGTATTATCTGGGCGCAATCCGGATTCTGCGGCAAAAATAGTTCGTTTGTGAACATAGCGGCAGGCAATCACAGCAATTTTATACGGGGTCCCGGATCGGGTCCGGGGCCGGGATGACCAGGCGGGGGCAGAGCGTCGGGGAGACGCGGACAATCCCGGATCATTCGGATGTTTTCGGCCTGTCCACCATGCGGGACAGTTGATGGATAAACAGCCCCACCCCGCCATATGTCGTCAGCAGCCAGGTGGAGGAGCGCCCGAACCAGTCCGGGCGGGCAAATTCGTAATAGCCGATAGCCGGGTCCAGCAGGACCCATTCCGCGAAAATGCCGGTGGGCGCGATCAGCACAAAGGCCAGGAGCTGATGCCGGGTCCCCCACAGAGCGACCGGCAGCAGGAGCAGCACGAAAGCCAGTACACACCAGGTGGTAAAATCAGCGCTGCCCATTAATTTCCAGGCCATGACATAACCGCCCGTCACAATCATGACAGAAAAGGGATAGACAAACCAGTGATGGGTCCAGTTGTCCGGTTCCGGGCCATGAATTAGGTCCACGACATAACGGCGGAACATCGTCCAGCCCAGCAGCACGATAATCCCGATGATGCCCATCTGCAACGGCAGGTACCAGGGCCAGTGCCAGGGCGTGATGCTGAAGATGTTGTGCTGCAGATAGGTTTGAAAACCGGTGGCGGTGTGGAAAAGGTCCAGCGGTCCGACCATCAGAGCGCCGGCGAAAAAGGCGCCTGCAATCGGTCTGCGCCAGGTGCTTGGCATATGCTCCTCTTCTTTTTTCATTGCCGTCTGTCAGACAATTTCCCAGGTCGCCACATATTCGGTCCGGTCCGGCAGGTCCGGCAACGAGGGCGGGGCCAGTATCCACCGGCCGTCCAGCCCGGTTTCCCGGACAGTCAGGTCGAAATGGCACATGGCGATGCCCAGGTCAATGCGTTGCAGGTCGGCTTTAAACAGTTTGCGAAAACCCCGGTTGCGCTGCAGAAAAAAGTGTACGGCACCGTCGGTTTTGATCAGGCGCCAGGGCTGCCGGTTGGAGGCGGACGGTGCCAGACGCACCATCTCCAGGGCTTCGGCACAGTTTGCGGCCTGTTCCGGCGACAGAGGCCGGGAAAAAGTGCCGGCAAAAAAGAGCTCGGCCCAGGATTTTCGTTTCCGGGAACGCGCACCGGCGCTGAAGACCGTGTCCAGCATGGTTTTGGCGGCGGCCCGAACGCCTACGGGACTGATGCAGGGCAGTTCTTCCGCCTCATCCAGATTGATTTTTTCAGCAAAAACGGTGTGCTTGAGGGTGCCCCCCATCCAGCAGGTGCCCAGTTCCAGGGCGGTGGCCAAAAGAATCACCTGTTCGAACAGATAGCCGTAATCCTCCAGGTTTTTTTCGCCGTCTTTGACTGCGGCCACGATAAAATCCCGGGCGCCCCGGATAACGCCGTATGTCCCGGGTACCCGGCGTGCTCCCTCCACCCCGGCATCCACCAGGGCAAACCGGGTTCGGGAGCCGAAAGGAGGCCCTGGTAACTCTGTCAGGGCCGTTGTCAGTTTTCGGCGAATGTCTTCCGGCAGGGGCGCTCCGGCGTAACTTCGCCAGGAACAGCGGGCCCGGATAAGGTCGGTTATGGGAGCAGGAATAATCATTATTCCACCGAGAAACGGGTCGCCCCGCCGCCGTATTTCTCCCGCAGTTTGGGCTTTTCAATTTTTCCGGTGGGGTTGCGGGGAATCGTGTCGAAGAAGAATTTCCGGGGGCGCTTGAAACGCGGCAGCGCCTGACAGAACTCCATCAGCTCTTCTTTGGTGATCGTCTGGTTTTCCTTGGGCTGGATAATGGCGGTGGCAATCTCCCCCAGGCGGAGGCTGGGCAGCCCGATCACGGCAGCGTCGTGGATTTTCGGGTGGGTAAACAGGAAGTCTTCGATATCGGCGGGAAAGATGTTTTCTCCCCCGGTAATGATGATGTCTTTTTTCCGGTCCACCAGCCAGATAAAACCGTCTTCGTCTTCCCGGGCCATGTCGCCGGTCAACAGCCAGCCGTCCTTGAGAACCCGGGCCGTGGCCTCCGGATTTTTGTAGTATTCCTTCATCAGACCGGGTCCGCAAATCATCAGCTCGCCCACCTCGCCCCGGGGCACCGGCAGCAGGTTTTCATCCACAATTCTGGTCTCCCAGTCAAAGCCGGGTTTGCCGATGGCGCCGACTTTGTGCATGTTTTCCATACCCAGATGGACGCAGCCGGGACCGGTGGACTCAGTCAAACCGTAGTTGGTATCATAGGCATGGTGGGGGAAGATTTTTTTCCATTCTTTGATCAGGCTGGCCGGAACCGGCTGGGCACCGATATGCATCAGCCGCCACTGGCCCAGGTCGTATTTTTCCAGCGCAATGTCCTTGTTTTCAATGGCGAACAATATATCCAGCGCCCAGGGTACCAGCAGCCAGACCACCGTAATCTGTTCTTCCGAGATGGCTTCGATGATCCAGGCCGGCTCGATACCCTTCATGATAACCGCTTTGGCCCCGACAATAAAATTGCCGAACCAGTGCATCTTGGCCCCGGTATGGTACAGGGGGGGAATACAGAGAAAGTTGTCTGCATGGGTCTGACCGTGATGGTGGTTTTCAATATAGCAGGCAAATTCCAGATTGCGGTGGGTCAGCAAAGTGGCCTTGGGGTCGCCGGTAGTACCGGAAGTGAAATAAAGGGCGGCTGCATCATCCAGAGACAGCGGGATTGCCGGCAAAACAGGTTCGGAATCTTCCAGGATTTTCTGGTAGGAACGGCAGTAATCCGGCCGTGCCGCTTCCGGGCCGACAAAGATAAAGGTGGTTACGAATTTGTCCAGATCGTTTTTGATGGTGTTGATACGGTCAATAAATTCTTCGCCGAAGATGATCACTTTGGCTTCGGCGGTCTGCACACAGCGGTTGATGGTGTCGGCCGCAAACCGGAAATTGAGCGGAACCGCCCAGGCGCCGGTCCGGAGGATGCCGAAATAAACGGGTAACCACTCCAGACAGTTGGTCATGAGATGGACCACTTTATCCCCTTTGCGGATACCGGCCGCCAGCAAGGCCTGCGCCAGCCGGTTGCTTTCTTCCGAAAACTCCCGCCAGGTGATTTCCCGTCGCTGGTTTTCCGCGGGAACACGTTCCACCAGAGCGATTTCAGATCCGTACATACGGGCATTACGAGCCAGAATTTCCGTAATCAGCATAGGGCAATTCCTCTCCTTCGTATCCGTGTTTTTGGGGAAAGCAGTGAATTATCCTTCCTGTAGATGTTTGGCCAGATGCCCGGCTTCCGGAAAAATGAGCGCTCTGGCGATCAGTTTGCAGGCATGGAGGCTGCCGGGCAGGCAGAAAACCACGGTTCGGCAGACAATACCGGCGGTGGCCCGGGACATGATGGCTGCGGAATCAATGGCATTCAGATTCAGTTGGGCCACGGCCGGTCCAAAGGCGGTTAATTCTTTTGTAAACAGGGGCTGGACCGCTTCAATGGTGACGTCAGCCGGCGAAATGCCGGTGCCGCCGGTTAAAATCAGGATATGCGGGGCATGATCATTGATTGCCCGGCAAACGGCCGTCCGGATCGTGGCCTGGTGGTCGGGAATCACGGCTTGTGACACGACGGTATGGCCTTCTTTGTCCGCCTGTTTCCGGAGCCATTGACCGCTTTCATCGCTGGCCGGGGTCCGGCTGGTGGAGACGGTCAGCAGGCCCAGGCGCAGGTTTCCGGGCGTCCGTTTTTTATGCTCTTTACTGCTCATGATGTTTTCCCGTTTTTTCCACCCGGACCAGTTCCGCGCCGTCGCACTCATTTAAAAGGACATTAACAATCTGGGTGGGGTCGGTGGGCACGGTTTTCCCCTTATAATCGGCCTGAATGGGTAATTCCCGCAGTCCCCGGTCGATCAGCACGGCCAGCTCCACCCGTGCCGGACGTCCGAAGTCGGTCAGCGCATCCAGGGCTGCCCGGATGGTGCGGCCGGTAAACAGGACGTCATCCACCAGAATGACCTGTTTGTCATCCACGGAGAAACTGAGGTCGGTGGATTGCACCACCGGCTGATGACTGATGCGGGTCCAGTCATCACGATAGAGGGTGATATCAATATCTCCGGTGAGGATTTCGTTATTTTCGTTTTTACCGATCAACTCCTGCAGCCGCTGGGCCAGATACACTCCGCGGGTATGAATGCCGATAAGGATGAGGTCGCCGGCGCCCTGATGAACTTCCACAATCTCGCGGGCGATCCGTGTCAGGGCGCGGGTAATGTCTTCGGCACTCATGATGATACCACTTTTGACCGGTTCCATGACCGCTCCTTTCGTCAGTCGGTTGAAAATAATGCCAGACTGTTGTTTTTGGTACGGATGTGTTCTTTGACCGTTTTCAGAAAGGCGTCGTGGGATACGCCGGGGGTCACTTTTCCGTCCAGGGTTCGTACGGACACGGTCCCGGATTCCTTTTCCCGGGCGCCCACGGTAATAATCAGCGGGATGTTCTGCAACTGGGCGTCCCGTACTTTTTTATTCAGGCTTTCCGAGCGGCGGTCCGTGTCGGTTTCGATGCCGGCCGCCGTAAACATATTCCGGATTTCGTCCGCATAGGGAAGGAGTTCGTCGTTCATCGGCAGCAGGACGGCCTGCGTGGGCGCCATCCAGAGCGGAAATTTTCCGGCGAAATGTTCCACCAGAATGCCCAGGAAACGTTCGATGGAACCGTAAACAACCCGGTGAATCATCACCGGGCGCTGTTTTTCATTGTTGCTGTCAATGTAGACCAGATCAAACCGTTCCGGCAGGGACATATCCAGCTGGATGGTACCGCATTGCCAGGTTCGGCCGAGGGCGTCCTTGATGTGTACATCGATTTTGGGCCCGTAAAACGCTCCGTCCCCTTCGTTCAACTGGTAACCCCGGTTATAGGCTTCCAGTGCGGCGGTCAGACCGCGGGTGGCGTTGTCCCACTGTTCGTCCGTTCCGATGGATTTTTTCGGTCGGGTGGACAGTTCCAGGTGAAACCCCAGGCCGAACGTCCCGTAAATTCGTTCCACCAGGGTAAGCACGCCCAGGATTTCCGTTTCGATCTGATCCGGGGTCATGAAAATATGGGCGTCATCCTGATGAAAGGCCCGCACGCGGAAAAGACCGGATAAAACGCCGCTCAGCTCATGCCGGTGGACCAGGCCGATTTCCGCCATGCGAAGCGGCAGTTCCCGGTAGGAATAACGCTTTTCGCCGTAGAGCAGCATGCCGCCCGGGCAATTCATGGGCTTGATGGCGTACTGATTGTCGTCGATGGCCGAGATATACATGTTTTCCCGGTAGTTTTCCCAGTGTCCGCTTTGTTCCCAGAGCTTTCGATCCAGCATGACCGGGGTTTTGATCTCCTCGTAGCCGGCGGCCCGGTGTTCCTGGCGCCAGTAATCCAGCAGGGTGTTCCAGATTCTCATGCCGCGGGGATGAAAAAAGGGCATGCCGGCCGCTTCCTCGTGAAAGCTGTACAGATCCAGTTCCGTGCCCAGTTTCCGATGATCGCGCTTACGGGCCTCTTCCAGAAAGTTCAGGTAGTTGCGCAGATCTTTCTGGGAAAAAAACGCGGTTCCGTACAGACGCTGGAGCTGGGCGTTGGACTGGTCGGCCCGCCAGTAGGCCCCAGAGATTTTCATCAACTTGACGGCTTTGATAAAGCCGGTGTGGGGAACATGGGGACCGCGACAGAGATCGGTAAAGGTGCCCTGGGAATAGAGGGAGATGGGCTGGCTGTCATCCAGCTCCCGGATCAGTTCCGTTTTATAGGGCTGCCCCTGGTAGCGCGCCAGGGCCTCGGTTTTGGGAACTTCTTCCCGGGTGAAGGGGAGTTTTTCCTGGATGATTTCCTTTATCCGGGCTTCGATTTGCGGGAAAACGTCCTCCGAGATCGGCTCCATGTCGATGTCGTAGTAAAACCCGTCTTCCACTACCGGGCCGATGGTCAATTCGGCGCCGGGGAATAAATCCTGGACCGCCTGGGCCATGACATGGGCGGCACTGTGACGCATGACCTCCAGTGCTTCCCGGTCTTTGGTGGTAATCAACCGGACCGTGGCATCGGAATCGACAGGAGTATCCAGATCGCATAAAACCTGGTTCACTTCCATGGCCACACAGTTGCGCCACAATCCCTCGGAGATGCTGCGGGCAATATCGTCACCGGTGACCGGTCCGTCAAATTGTTTGGTGCCGCCGTCGGGCAATGTTATGTTAATCATGGGTTGTATCCCGGTTTGTGTAAAAAAATAATTATTTCAGAATAATTGACAAAAAAATACATAAAATGTATAAATTAAAAATAATATCAAATACGGGTCAAGAAAAAAATTTTTTTTCGCCGGCCGGAGGAATCCGGGGGGAGTCCAAGCATGGCAGAATTGAAGGAGCGGTTGCCGCCCGTTGTGCCGCAGCCGCTGACACGCCTGATGCATTCGTTTCTGGTGAAGCCCGTTCTCCGGTGGCGTGACCGCTTTCTCAGCACTACCATTGCCACCCGCATGACGCTGGCTTACCTTCCCCTGGCCGTGATTATTGTGTTTATGTCCATTTATACCCTCTACAGCCTGAACGCCCTGAGCGATATCAGCCGCAGCATTGTGGAAAACAATATGGTAGTGATTGAAACCGCCGATAACCTGCGGGACAGTCTGCTGGCGCAGGAGTCTTACGGCCGGCGGTTTCTGATTATGAAAAGCCGGCAGATGAAGGATCTTTTCTGGCAAAGAGACGAAGAATTTACAGCGGCGCTGGACCGGCTGCGACAGGTGGAAGAACTGGAAAGCCGCTTTCGGGGGGACTTGCGTTCGTTACATGATACTTTCAACAGGGTTTATCGGGAAGTTTTCGAACTGGCCGGCGGGAGTGCCCTGGCAGAGGAGAAAGGGCAGCATGAAGAACGGATCAGCCGAACACTGGATGAACAACTGGCCTTGATACAACAGATGGAGCGAGAAGCGCGGCAGAATCTGGGGCAGAAATCGCAACGGACCGGCGCTTTCAGTGCTAAAGCCTTCCACATTACGGCTTTTCTTTCCATACTGGGCATCGGGTTGGGCATTACCGCGGCTTTTTTGATTACCCGCAATGTTTCCCGTTCGCTTAAGCAACTGAAACTGGCTACGGCCAAATTTTCAGAACGCAAATTTGATTTTGTGCCCAATCTCAAGCAAGGGGACGAATTCGGCCGGCTGGCCCAGTCGTTTACCGCCATGGCGCAGCGCCTGGCCCGGCTGGAGGTGATGGATCTGGATGCCAGCCCGCTGACGCGTCTGCCGGGCGGGCTGGCCATCGAGAACGTTCTCAAAGAGCGCCTCAGTGCCGGGGGCGGCGTAGCCTTTTGTCTTCTGGACATCGATAATTTCAAATCCTTTAACGATCGCTACGGCTATACCCGGGGCAATGAAGTGATCAAGGCCACCGGCAAAATCATTGAATCCGCCATCGCCCGCCATGGTAAAGAAGACGCATTTCTGGGGCATATCGGAGGGGATGATTTCGCTGTTATTGTCCGACCGGAAACGTATATACCGATTTGTGAATATATTATCGACGCTTTTGACAATAAAGTGCTGGAGTTTTATGATGCCGAAGATTGTGCCCGCGGCTACATCACAGCCAAGAATCGCCAGGGCAAAACGGAACAGTTTCCCCTGATGACGGTTTCTATCGCGGTGGTCACCAATGATAACCGGGAGGAGTTAAACAGCATCCGGATCGGGGAGATCGCCGCAGAAGTAAAGGAGCACGCCAAATCCATGAACGGAAGTGTTTATCTGATTGACCGGCGGGTGGACGATGTGTTATTATCATAAAGATATCAGCACGAAGGCGGAAAATGGGGTTGGTGAAACGAGGTGCCTGGTGAAGTTCCGGCCGTCAAAAACCGTATCCGTTCATCTTCTGGCGGCTGTTATGGCGCTGAGCGTGTCTGCCTGTGCAACAAGCGGTGGGTCGCAGGCGGTTCAGGCAGTAGTATCTTTTCCCGCGCTGCAAGAAGAAGCGGTCGCCGGGGAAATTGCCCGGCTGGAATCGGCTTTGTCTGATCCGGTGGTGAACAGAACGGAAAAGAGCCGGTTGCTTTTTCAATTGGCCCTTCTTCATTTTCACCCGGATAATCCGAAGCCCGATTATAAGCAGGCGGCGGAGTATCTGGAAGCCTCTGCCGATACTTCGCAAGTGATTGCCGATCAGTATGTACGGATGCTTTTTCAGCATTTGCGAAAAACGGTTCAGGAAAACGAGGTCTTGCAGCAGAAGCTGGCCGCCCGGCAGCAGCAGAACCTGGTACTGGAAAGAAAGTGTGCGGACTTGGTCCGGGAAAACCGGGAGAAAAAAGAGATTATTAAAAAACTCCAATATCTGGATGTTGAATTGGAAAAAAAGCGGAAGCGGTCCGGTTCCCGCTGAGTCCGTCGGTCTGCTGGCGGTTTTTTCCCCGGCACAATTCCCGGCTTTCCCTGTTTTCCATATTGATGTTCAACAGTGCCCGACCCGTGTATGCAGAACGATTTTGACCATCATCCGCAGCATCATTTGATCGAAACCGCTGCTGCGCTGCAGGAAACGGCTCTCTCATTGCTGCAGGAAAAGATTGTCGCCGCAGATCTGGAGGCGGACTCTCTGTTTCATTTTGCGGAGAAAGTCTGCCTGCTCCAGATTTCTACCCCCGCGGAATGTTTTTTGATTGATCCCCTGGCGGTCCCGGATCTGTCCTGTCTGAAGCCCCTTTTTGCCGATGAATCCATTACGAAAGTTTTTCATGGCGCCGATTATGATATTCGTTGCCTGTACCGGGACTTTTCGATTGTGGTCAATAATCTGTTTGACAGCGAACTGGCCTGCCGCTTTCTGGGCAGAACGGGAACCGGACTGAACGCAGTGGTCAGGCAGTTGTTCCAGGTAACCCTGGACAAAAAATATCAGAAAAGAGATTGGGCCGCGCGTCCCCTGCCCGAAGAAATGCTGGCCTATGCGGCCCGGGATACCGCCTATCTTATACCGATGTTTCACATTCTGTCCGAAGAATTACGGGACAGGGGCCGGAAAGGCTGGGTAGATGAGGAGTGCCGCCTGCTCACCCGGGTCCGGTCGGAGGAAAACGATCATTTGCCTCTGTTTATGAAATTTAAAGGGGCCGGTCGCCTGGGACGCCGGCAACTGGCAGTTTTGGAGGCGGTATTACAGATGCGGCAGGATATTGCCAGAAAAAAAGACCGGCCGCCGTTCAAAGTGATGGGCAATAAGGCCATCATGGAAATTGTGCAGGCCCAACCGAAAAGCCGGAAGGCCTTGAAGAATACCGGCGCTTTTTCTGGCAAGCAGTTGGCCATGTATGGAGATGAAGTGGTGAAGGCGATTGCAGAGGCCCTGGCCTTGCCGCAGGCGGCCTTACCGGTTTATCCGCGGCAGAAACGATCTTCTCCGTCTCCGCAGATGACGCGCCGTTTAAAGTGCCTCAAAGAGTGGCGGGATGAGCGGGCAGCCGGGCTGTATCTGTCCCCCGGCCTGATTTTCCCCAAATCTCTGCTGGTGGCGGTGGGCGAGAAAAATCCGGCCAGCCTGGCGGAGCTGGACCGGATTGAAAATCTGCGGCAATGGCAGAAGGAGAATTTCGGCCGGGAAATCGTTTCCCTGTTGGATGAAATATGCTGATATTTTTCGGGGATTGTTTCAGAGGCGGACATCCTGCGGTAAAAAAACAGACAGAAGAGGCTCTTCATCCGGAGGCAGACCATGGAAGAAAAAGTGTACTTTCAAAGCGGAGATATCAGTTTGTCCGGCCTTCTCCACCGGGGAAGCAAGACGGGAGGGGTGGTGATTACACACCCGCATCCGCTTTACGGGGGAAACATGTTTAATTCCGTGGTGGAGGCGATCGGCCGGGTTTACCGAAATTTTGGCTGGACCACCTTGCGCTTCAATTTTCGCGGGGTAGGGGAGAGTCAGGGAGCATACGGTGAAGGAATCCGGGAACAGGAAGACGTGGTTGCTGCGGTGGCCTGCCTGCAGGCGGCGGGGGTGAGGCATATTGATGTGGCCGGATATTCTTTCGGGGCCTGGGTGAACGCCCTGGCGGAACCGAAACTGGCTTCCGCTGAACGACTGGTGCTGGTCTCGCCGCCGGTGGCTTTCCTCGATTTTTCCGGCGTGGAGAAACTTCCGGCCCTGGCCCAGGTGATAACGGGCAGCGAAGATGAACTGGCACCGCCGGAGATAATTGCACCGTTTCTGCCCGCCTGGAACAGTGGCGTCCGGTTGACGGTCATTGACAAGGCCGATCATTTCTTTTTCGGCTTTGAGCGGGAGCTGGAAAAAGTGCTGGCAGAGGCTTTGCATGGTTGAACACCCCTTTTCCAATGTTATCGGTTTTGATGATGCCCCTTTTGCGCGGGATTACAGGGGGCCGGTGAAAATTGTGGGGGCGGTCTATGCCGGTGCCCGCCTTGACGGGGTGTTGATCGGGGAGGTACACAAGGATGGTAGTGATGCCACCGAAGTCCTGACCGAACTGCTGGTTTCTTCCCGGTTTGCCGGTCATGTCCGGCTGGTAATGCTGCAGGGAATCGCGGTGGCCGGGTTTAACGTGGTGGATGTTGTGGCCCTTGGCCGGAATACCGGCCTGCCGGTGTTGGTGGTTGCCCGGCGGCAGCCGGATATGAACGCAGTCCGAAACGCTCTGCTGGCGGAGATTCCGGCGGGAAAAGAAAAATGGCATCTCATCGAACAGCTGGGAGAGATGGAGCCGGTGGGGGATATTTATGCCCAGCGGTTCAATCTGACCCGTGAGCAGGCTCTTTCCGTGGTGAACCGTTTCAGTGTTCACAGCCATATACCGGAACCGATCCGGACGGCACATCTGATTGCGGGCGCTCTGGTCAACGGGGAGAGCCGGGGGGCTCCCTGAAGGGGCGGACCGCTGTCAAGGCTTGATGATCACCACCGTCCGGGTGGCGGTTTGACCGGCAGACGGTTTCCGGGAGCGTTGTTGCAATTCCAGGCGTCCTTCTGCAAACAGCTGAATGCATTCGGGATACAATTCCCATTCCCGTTGCAGCCCTTTGGCTTTGATGCTGTCCAGGGTGTCTTCCGGACGAATGGCAAAGGCTTTCTGGCCGATAATGGGGCCGGAGTCTTCACCGTAATCAATAAAATGAACCGTGCAGCCGCCGACTTTGCAACCGTAACGCCAGGTGTCCCCATAGCCGTCCACACCGGGGAAAGCCGGCAGAAGGGCCGGATGGATATTCATGATGCGGGGTATTGCCGGATTGGTGTTGACCCGGTCGATGAAGTAGGGGGTGAGGTTGCGCATAAATCCGGCCAGGATCAGCAGATCAAAAGGGTAGGCCGCCATGGCTTTCAACAGGCGGTGTTCCGCTGCCACGCGAGTTCGCAGAAAAGCCTTTTTTCTGTTTTCTGGAATATCGGAAGAAAAAAGGGCCATTTTGGCAACGGTTTCCTCTTCCGGAAAATCCGGGGGCAAGGCAAAGGTTGCCGGAGACTTCCGGTAGCTGCGAATGATTGTTTTGTAATCCACCACAAAAGTGGGGATGTTTTGCACCCGGGCTTTTTCCAGCCCTCCGGCCGCCGGATTGTCGGTACCGACAAAGACCACCTGTCCGTCAATTTTTTTTGTCTGGCAGGCGCGGATCACCGCCGCCAGATTCGTGCCACTACCGGATATGAGTGCACCGATGCGTATCATTTATGCTTGTCAATCCGAAACGATCATGGGATATCCCTTGATCGCATCTGCAAATGAAAAATTTTTCGGATGCAGTTGTTTACACCCGGCCGTTTGGGTAGAATTTGAACCGTCCGGATGGATATTATTCATTAACCGGCGATTACGGTATATACATAGTACAGACAATAATGATTTTCAATATCAAAGTGTAATCGGGCCATCACTATGAAATCTTTTGAAACAATTATCGTCGGCGCGGGACCGGCCGGTTCTTCCTGCGCCCGGCAGTTGGCCCGCCAGGGGCGGTCCGTCTTGTTGCTGGATAAGGCGGCTTTTCCCCGCCCCAAAGTCTGCGGGGGAGGATTTTCGGAGAAAGCTTATGCGCTTCTGGACTTTGATGTTACCCCCGTAATTGAGACTGCGGTTACCCGCGCGGCGATTTCCCTGCGTTCCCGGGATACCGCCGTGGTAGAGCGTCCCGGTGGAGCCGGATACATGGTTGGCCGCAACAGTTTTGACGCCCTGCTGGTGGAAAAGGCCGTGGCGGCGGGAGCGGTTCTCCGGGAAAAAACGGCTTTCCGTGGATTGCAGGCGGACGCGGGCGGTTGGATTGTGCGCGCCGGGCAAAACACGTATCGGGGCGATTACCTGGTCGGTGCCGACGGAGTTCACTCCCGTGTGGCCCGCTGCCTGGGACTGATGAAGCAGTTTGATCGCTATGCGCCGGCCGTAGCAGCGGAAATCGGGGTGACTGACGGGATTCTGGAGGCCCGGCGGGAATGCGCCGCTTTTGATTTCCATGTCTTCGGCAAGGGATATGCCTGGATATTTCCCAAAGCGGATCATTTGTCGGTGGGGCTGTTTTCCACCCAGTTTCCCCTGAAGGGGCTGGGACGAAAGCTTCGGGACTATATCACAGCGCATGCGGATCTGCGAAACGGCACTATACGGACCTGGCGAGGCGGTCTTATTCCGCGGGGAGGAAGCCGCCAGACGATTGTTGCCGGTAACGCCCTGCTGGCCGGTGATGCCGCGGCCATGACCGATCCTTTTTTCGGCGAGGGAATTTCTTACGCCATCCAGTCGGGCCTGCTTGCCGCCGAGACCATCCTCGCGACGATCCGGGGAAAACGGCAATCGCTGGCCGATTACCAGACCATCTGCCGCCGGGAAATTACCGGGGATCTGCGGTGGGCCCGCTTATTCAACCTGACCTTTTACCGGTTCCCTTTTCTTTTTTATCCGGCCATTCGAAAATCTGCCATTCTTCAAAACCTGGTGGTCGATATCAACAGCGGCCGGATTACCTGGCGGGACGGTGTTCAAAAAATTTTTTTCGCCCTTCCCTGCTGGGTCCGGCAGGCCATCCTGCCCTGATTGTTACTGATTTTTCTGGAAGAGCTGCTTCCGGGGAAAGACTTTTTCCAGGCCGGCAATTCTGTTTGCGCCTTTGATCGTATATATGGTATGCTTGATATTTGAAAATGGCGGTTCGTTTTTCTCCGGGTAAGGCGGGCATTGGTCCCGGTGCAGGGGCCGGTCTGGGTAAGAATGCCGGATAAGGAAAGATCGTTTGGATTAAAAGGAGAACTATTATGGGGGATACGGTTGTAGAAATCAGCGATAACAGTTTTGAAAATGAAGTACTGACTGCGTCCAGCCCGGTGCTGGTGGATTTCTGGGCACCCTGGTGTGGTCCCTGTAAGGCTATCGGACCGGTGGTGGAAGAGTTGGCCGAGGCCTATGCGGGAAAAATTAAATTTGCCAAATGCAATGTGGATAACAACCCGGCCACTCCGACCAAATACGGTATACAGGCCATACCGACCTTGATTCTTTTTAACGGCGGTCAGGTGATGGAACAGATTACCGGCATGGTGCCCAAGGCGAAGCTGGAAGAGGCGTTAAACAAATTGTTATAGACGGGATGCATGATGAGTGTCGTGGATTATGATCTGGTGATTATCGGCGGCGGGCCGGCCGGGCTGACCGCCGCGATCTATGCGGGACGGGCCCGAATGAAAACGCTTCTGCTGGAAAAGGTCGTGCCCGGCGGCCAGGTTCTGGTGACCGACTGGGTAGAGAATTATCCCGGTTTTCCGGAGGGTATCAGCGGGTCAGATCTGGTTATGAAAATGAATGAGCAGGCCGGACGGTTCGGAGTGGAAATTGATACCTCCGAAGTCACCGGTCTGGATGTTTCCGGAGACAGGCCGGCGGTTTTTGCCGGCGATCGTTCCATCCACTGTCATGCCGTTATTCTGGCCACCGGCGCCGCTCCCAATAAGTTGAATGTACCCGGCGAAGATATTTTTTACGGCAAAGGCATTTCCACTTGCGCCACCTGTGATGCGCCTTTTTTCAAAGATAAGGTGGTGGCGGCTGTGGGCGGAGGGGATACCGCTGTCCAGGAAAGTCTGTTTCTGACAAAATTTGTCAGCAAACTGTATTTAATTCACCGGCGGGATGCTTTGCGGGCCACCCGGATTTTACAGGAGCGGGCTCTGGATAATGACAAGATTGAAATTCTCTGGGACAGTGTGGTGACGGAGATCGGCGGGGGCTTGACCAATGTGGAGAAAGTCACCGTGAAGAATGTCAAGACCGGCGATATCCGGGATTTGCGCGTAGACGGTTGTTTTATCTGGGTCGGCATCCGGCCGAATACGGCCTTTCTCAACGGGGCCCTGGAAACGGACGACTGGGGTTTTGTCCTTACCGACCAGAATATGGTCACTTCCCGGCCCGGGGTTTTTGCGGCCGGGGATGTTCGGGCCACTTCTCTGCGACAGATCGCTACCGCCGTGGGCGACGCCGCAACAGCGGTACATGCGGCCGAGGCCTTTATCGAAGCGCAGAAATAAGCGGCCGCCGCGCAGATCTGTTTTTCAGCCGGATGCGGACAATCTGGGAAGGGCCGGAGAGATAATCCGGATGGTGGGGCCTACGGAAAAAGAAAGCGGCTGATCGGTGGTATAGATATCTCCGTCAATCATCCAGGGTATCGATTCTTCCGGCTCCAGCACCATATTTGCCGCGATTCCGTTATAGTAGAGCCGGGGATGCCTGATATCCCGGCCCAGCCAGATCGCCGGCACCTTGGATACCAGATTGGGCGGGGTCATGGAACCGGCCAGCAGATGGAAATGGCCGGGTTTTTCATAGGCACGCGGGGTAGGGGTAAATCCCAGTCCCAGTTCCCGGATGGCACACCCCAGAATAAAAAGGTATTCCGCCTGCGGGAGTTCCTGCCCGTCAACAACCAGGCGGCATTTTATGGGATAGAAAATTCTGCTGTTATAGTCGGTGCGGAAGATTGCGCTGAGGATCATGCGGGAAACCATGGCGGCGGCATGCACCGGCCCGGGGCGTTTGGTCGAATAATACACGGACAGGAAACTGGCAATAACACCGGCCCCGGTCATGAAACCGTAAGTATTGTTTACCTTCATCAGGTGCTGGTTTATCGTAGTAAAGGGCTGGGATGTCCGGTAATGCTCCACGATTTTTTTTAAAATGGCCGCAGTGGTGCCTTTCACCTTGATGGAATTGGTAACCGTGTTCATGGTACCGCTTCTCAGGCAGGCGAACTGCGGCAGGGGATGAGCGCCATAATGATTGATAACGGCGGAAAAGACCTGGTGCAGGGTGCCGTCTCCGCCACTGACCGCAACAATATCGATTTTGTTTTTAAGGAAATTTTCTGCGGCCTGTAACAGCGATTCCTGATCGGCGCAACGGATAAAAAGGCCGTTGTCACCGAGAATGGAACGAAATTTGGCCTCCCGCCGGGGATCTTTGCGGTTTTTCCCGGCCAGGGGATTATAAATAACGCCAATACCCCCCATGGGTTTTCCTTTTTCATTGGTTGTTGCATAACGCCAGATCAGGTTTGCAATATGGCAGAAATCCATCGTCCTGTCAAATGCTTCCTTGTTTTTTCAGCAATTCCGGGCAGCAGTCTCTTGTAAAGCGGTTGAAGAGATGTTTCGAAAGCGGATTTGCCAATAAAATTACCCCGGCAGCTGCTTGGTCGGAGGAAAAGCGGTTTACTCTTCTATTCGCCGGTGCTAAGATAATTTTTATCCATAATCTGGATTGCAGCCGGGATATAATACGGCAGCGGTTTTAGCGATTTGACAGAAAGCGGGCATGGAGATTATCACCACCCATAACGCAAGTGATTTCGACGCGCTGGCCTCGGTAGTGGCTGCCGGGATTCATTATCCGCAGGCCATGCCGGTGCTGCCATCCCGTATCAACCCCAACGTCCAGGCCTTTTTGTCGATCCACAAAGATCTGTTTCCCATGCACGCCTTTCACGAGGTTTCTCTGGATCGGGTTACCCGTCTGATTGTGGTAGATACCAATCAATGGAAACGGATCGACCGGTTGCAGAGCCTGGCCCGGTCCGAACATCTGGATGTGCACGTGTGGGATCACCACAGCGTACCAACAGATATGCCGGCCAGTCAAGTCGTCCAGGAGATGGTGGGCGCCTGCACAACACTCTTTGTGGAGTTGTTTGAAAAAGAAGGGGTCTCCATTACTCCCATGCAGGCCACTCTTTTTCTGGCGGGAATATACGAAGACACCGGTAATCTGGCTTTCCCTTCGACAACAGCCAGAGATGCCCGGGCTACAGCATATCTGCTGGCCAATCAGGCGGATTTGAATATTCTGGGACAATTTTTGCGCCCGGTTTACGGGGTCAGACAAAAGGATGTTTTGTTTGAAATGCTGCGCAAGGCGGAGCGCATTAAGGTGGGCGGATACCGGGTCAGTATTTGTGAAATGGAGATTGCCGACCACCTCCACGGACTGTCACTGGTGGTGCATATGTACCGGGACATTCTCAATGTAGACGCTGCCTTCGGCATATTTTCCGATCCGGAAAAAAAGCGCTGTATTGTTATTGCCAGAAGCGCCATGGATTCTCTGGATGTGGGCCGGATAATGCGTATTATGGGCGGTGGCGGGCATCCGGGGGCGGCCTCGGCCATGTTGAAGAATGTCAGTCCCGTAGGGATATCGGAATGGATTCTGGAGCTGATTCGTGAAAACGAGCGCTCGGCGATTCATATCGGCGATCTGATGTCGTTTCCCGTGGAGACCATCGCCGCGGATACCCCCATGAAAGAAGTTGCGGAAATCCTGGATGAGAAAGGGGTATCCGGGATGCCTGTAATGGAGCAGGGAACGATGGTGGGGGTGATTTCCCGGAGGGATGTCAATAAACTGAAGCGGGCCTCTCAGTGGCGTGCACCGGCCAAAGCTTTTATGTCGACGGAGGTTATCACGGCATCGCCCGGTATGAGCGTGCCCAAAGCTGCCAGACTGCTGGTCAAGCATGACGTGGGACGAATACCGGTGCTGGATAAGGGGGAGTTGATCGGGATTTTTACCCGTTCGGACGCCATGCTGTATTATTATGATCAATTGCCCGAGTAACTTTGGGGTAACGGAAGGGCAACAAACTTGTTTTAACAGTAAATACGGAGGTAATGTTATGGCACAGATGACAGAACGTATGCGGAAATTGTTTGAAACGGTTCCGGCGGCGGTCCTTGCAACGGCCACCCCAGACGGCATGCCCAATGCGGTTCCGGTGGGCGCCAAAAAAATTATTGATGATGAAACCGTATTGATTTCCGACCAGTTTTTGAATAAAACCCTGGCCAACCTGAAGGCCAATCCGAAAGTGGCGGTTTCTTTCTGGGAAGGGCATGAAGGCTATCAGTTGAAAGGCACCGTTACCATTGAGACCACCGGACAGCGTTACCAGGAAACCGCCCGCTGGATTGAAGAGCTGGGTAATAAAGCCGGTATGCCGCTTAAATCCAAAGGGGCGGTCATTCTGGCGATTGAGGAAATTTACGCCCTGGCACCCGGACCGGGGGCCGGCAAAAAACTGGCGTAATGCGGGTGCGATGCAGAACCGGGCGGCATCAGCCGGGAACGAAGGATTCGCCGCCGGCTGATGCCGAAGGCCTCATCTACACCGTGCCCGGAGCCGATGGAGAAGCAGGATATGACACAGGAGGAAAGCGGCGGCCGGAGACCGGGGCATCATCACCGGGGACGCTCCACGGCAGCGTTTATTGATAAATCCCGAATGCTGGCGGCGCTGCCTTTACATGCGGGACAGGTTGTGGTGGACGCCGGCTGCGGAAACGGCTATATGAGCCGGATGTTTTCCGAGGCGGTGGGGGTAGACGGTACGGTTTATGCCCTTGATCCGGACGCCGAGGCCGTCAATCGGCTCCGGCAGGAAGTCGGGGAAAGCAATATTGAAGCCATGGTCAGTGATGTAACCCGATCGCTTCCGCTGCCGGCCGATGCTGTAGATTTGATATACATTTCGGCGGTGATTCACGGGTTTTCGCCGGAGCAGTTGCGGGCGTTTCTGCAGGAAGCTGGACGCGTGCTGAAGCCGGGAGCCATGCTGGCGGTAGTGGAAATTGTCAAGCAGAAAACACCTTTTGGCCCCCCGCTGGAAATCCGGTTTTCACCGGAAGAACTGCGGGAAATTGTCGGCTGGAAAGCTCTGCCGGTCCTGCCGGCCGGAGAATATTTTTACCTGCAGCGTTTTCAAAAAGAAGAATAACCGGATTACTGTACGGGCGGTATTCCGGTTGTTATAAAGCGAAGAAGGGGGCTTGCGGGAAAGGATGGTGTTGCTGTCATGACAGCGGTCTGGATGGCATTTTTCCTGACGGCCCTGGCTGGTCTGGCCACCGGTATCGGAAGCATACTGGTATTTGTCGCCAAGCCCGATGATTACCGTTTTTTGTCTGTTTCCACCGGTTTTTCCGCCGGTGTGATGCTCTATGTCTCCTTTGTCGAGATTTTCTACAAAGGCATGGATGCCCTGGTTGCAGCCTACGGTGATTACTGGGGGCACTGGCTCAATGCGGGTTCTTTTTTCGCCGGAATGGCTTTGATTGCCCTGATTGACAATCTGGTGCCGGCCGCGGAAAATCCCCATGAAGTTCCAACCGAAGAAGAGATGCGTTCGCTGTGTGCCGCGCCGGGGTTCACCTTCCCGCCTTTGGCAACGAAAAAAGAGGCGGCTGGCCACGGGCAGCGGCATAAATTGATGCGCATGGGGATTTTTACCGCCCTGGCCATTGCTATTCATAATTTTCCGGAAGGCCTGGCTACGTTTTTCGCCGCGCTTCAGGATCCCGGGCTGGGGATGGCGATTGCCTTCGCGATTGCGCTGCATAATATACCGGAAGGAATCAGTGTCTCGGTGCCGGTCTATTATGCAACGGGCAGCCGGGTTCGGGCTTTTTTTTATTCTTTCGGCAGCGGTCTGGCGGAGCCGGTGGGGGCGGGTATCGCCTATTTATTGTTGCGATTTTTGTGGGCCGATGAAAGCGGCATGATTCCCTCCCAGATTATGGGATTACTGTTCGGCGGCGTGGCCGGAATTATGGTTTACATCAGTCTGGATGAACTGTTGCCTGCAAGCCGGGCCTACAGCAAGGGACATGACAGTATTCTGGGTCTGGTGGGCGGCATGGCGGTAATGGCGGTAAGCCTGCTTCTTATGCAATAGCTGTTTTGCGGTGTTTTCTCTGGTGCCCCGGGGGAGGAGTTGCACCGTTGTGGGCTATCGGCGCGATAAGAAAAGCGCTTTCGGCAAAATTGATTGAAAAAATAAGAATCTGCTTGATTTTTGGTTTTGATGTGATACCGTATTTTTTAAATTGAAAAACGCTGCAAAGCGGGCTGGTTTCGTTCTAAGGGAAATCCCATTTGTCAAAGTGGTGTCCCTGTAGTTTGAAGCTAAACATTTTAACGAAAGGAGGATGCCATTATGGCCAATGGGATTGTAAAATGGTTCAACGACAGTAAAGGGTATGGTTTTATTGAGCAGGAAGATGGTCCGGATGTATTTGTTCATTACTCGAGCATTAACGACACCGGTTTTAAATCGCTTAATGAAGGCGACCGGGTTTCGTTCGACATTGAAGAAGGCGCCAAAGGACCGGCTGCTGTCAATGTGACCGTCGTTTAGGTTTGCCGCTCCGGCGGTTTTATTTTTTGCGTTGGAAAAAAGAAAGTCACGCTTTGGCGTGACTTTCTTTTTGGCTGCCCGGTTATTTTTTTTCGGGGAGGGGATCGTTTTTCCAAAACAATTTTTAGATAGATGACAATATAGCGCAGAAACGCTGGTATTGCTGTCTGACAGCCTGTGGGAAGACAAGATTGCGCCCGGCAGGAGATGATGGTTGTCCGGTTCGTCTGCCGGAAGCAAGCAGCGGGCGACTGCTTTGACATAATGGAGACAGGCATGGATAAGACGTATGATGTCATTGTGGCGGGGGCCGGCCCGGCGGGATGTGCGGCGGCCCTTACGCTGGCCGGAGCGGGGCGAAGGGTGCTGGTTTTGGAAAGAGCGGTCTTTCCCCGGGAGAAGGTCTGCGGCGACGGCATTACCGGTGGTTCCCTGAAGGTGCTGGACCGGCTGGGCGTGTTGCCATATCTGGCCAATTGTCCCCATACGCGGATCAGCAAAGTTCAGATTGTTTCTCCTTCGGGCCATGTCCTGCGGGCGGATTTGCGAGAGACCGCGCCCGGCATTGATCCTGCCTGGGGATTGCCCCGGAAGCAATTTGATGCCGCCTTGGCCGCTTATGTCCGGGATCTTCCGGCCGTGAGTTTGCGGGAAGGTGTGACCGTGACCGGTCTTCTGCGGAGAACAGACGGCAGCATTTGCGGTGTAAAAGCCGGTCTGGGGGAAACACACGAGGAGCTGTATGCGCCGCTGGTCATCGGTGCCGATGGCGCCCATTCCCGCATCGCTGCGGAGGCGGGGTTGCGTAATACGGATCCCCGGCACCGGGCCTTTGCCGTGCGGGCCTGTTATGAGAAGGTGGTCGGTTTGTCCGATACAGTTGTGGCCTACTATGATGATACCGTGGCCCCCGGCTATGGCTGGATTATTCCCAACGGTGAGACAACAGCCAATGTCGGGGTCGGCCTTTACCAGCGGTACGCCCCGGCCGGAGCGGCCCGGCGTATTTTTGACAATTTTATCGGAAATAATGCGCTGGTGGCCCGGCATCTGGAGGGTTCCCGGATGTTACCCGGTACCCTGCGCGGCTGGCCGCTGCTGACCGGCACTTATCCCGCGGCCCGAGCCCGGGGAAACGTGCTGTTATGTGGTGATGCGGGGAGTTTTGTGGAGCCGGTGGGCGGCGAGGGCGTCTATTTCGCGCTGCAAAGCGGTATTCTGGCGGGCCGGGCGGCGGATCAGAGTCTGCAGCAGAATCGGCCGCAGAAGGCCGGTCTCCTTTATGAACGGTCCTGGCGCCGGACGATCAAGCGGAGTGATTATGTGCCCGGCCGGATTATTCAGTACTGTATGAGTCACCGTTTTCTGCTGGACCGGTGCATCCGTCTCATGAGCCGGAAGCAGTCCCGGGCGGACCTGTTTGCCCAGGCGGTGTCGCACAATATTCCCAAATCAAAATTGATTCGGCTTTTTTTTTAACCCTGTTCAAGCCGCCGACATATCTTCCATACGGTCCACCAGTTCCCGCAGCATGAAAACATAGGCCGTGCGGATAAATTCCACATAGTGGGGGGAGGTCAGGCCGGCTGCCCGGGTCAGGTTTTCAATCCCCCGGACGGTTTTATTCCAGCCCTCTGTAATTTCTGTGAATGTCCAGTCACCGGTAACCACCAGGGTGCGACGGTTGTCTTCCAGATCCCCTTCCAGATCGATCCAGTCGTCAATCATCTGGATATAGATGGAGACGTCTACCATCCAGTTCCGGCAGGCGTCATTGACATAACGACGGACACCGACCAGAAGACCGTCGATAACCCCCTCCACGCCCGGCAGACGGTGGCCGTAACCGGTGGGGTCCTCCAGGCCGAGCAGCCCCTTGACTTCCGCTTCCACCCAGCGGTAGAGGGTCTGCATGGCATCGGCAAAGGGGGCTTCTTCGTGAGGCTCTAGGCCCTCTTCCATGGCTTCCCGCAGGGCGGCGGCCAGTTTTAAGGGCGGAGTGGTGGGCGTGAGTTCCTGGTTGATCAGGGCTTTGACTTTGCGTCCCCGTTCTTCGGGGGGATCATCCAGGCAGTGATCAAAGACATGATCAATGACCACCACAAAGGCGCCGATAAGGGTAATGCGCCGGTGGGCGGTCTGGTACTGGGGCATTCGGGAGAGACACCACAAACCGGCCCGTCCGGCCAGACCCAGAAGCGGGAAGGGCAGGGGAAGACCGTTGGCGATGCCGGTAAGCATGCGAAAAAAGGGGGGACGTTCCGGTGCGAACATCAGGACGGTATAGGGTGCGGCGGCATAGAGATCACAGGTGCCGATGCGCAGTTTGCGGCCGAAGGGATGGTCCTGGAGCAGTTCCGGCCAGGTTTCCCGGACCAGCGGCACGATCCAGCGGTCGTAAATCCGGTGGGTATGGGAACGGATCCCTTTAATCATATGAAGAACGCTGGCGTCCGCCTCTCCCATCAGATTCAGAACCTGTTCCACCCGTTCCTGGCGCTTCGGAAGAGAATGGGAAACAGCGGCGGTATCCGTTTGATGGTCATTTGCCATGGCAATTCCTTTCCGATTGATGATTACTGCCCGTAATTTGCATTCCGGTACCCCATGGCGTCAATGTAGGAGACCGTTTCCAAAGAGTCAAGAAGAAAATCGTTAACTATTCAATTTTATAAAGAAATGAAGAAGCGGTGGGCCGTTCACAGGGGCGGCGGCCGGTTTTTATACCCATGGAAACGCATTGGCGGTGCAGAAAACAGCCGGTTACATACCGTTTGCTGATAATTTCTTGAAACCCGGAGTTTCCGGTGATACACAGAAAAAGAGCTTTGGAAAGAATGCAGTATCTGCTTACAATAACCGAAACAAAATTTTCGAAAACGCCAAACATTTGTTTCAGAAGGGAAAATCCGGTGACCGAGAATAAGACACGCCAAGAAAAAGACAGTCTGGGGGAGAGGGCCGTTCCGGCGGAGAGTTATTACGGAATTCAGACCCTGCGTGCCAGGGAAAATTTTCCGGTTTCCGGTTTGCCCAACCATCCCGGTTTGATTCAGGCTTATGCCGTCATTAAAAAATCGGCGGCCCTGGCCAATATGGAGGTGGGCTGGCTGGCGGAAGATATCGGCCGGGCCATTGTGGCGGCGGCCGAAGAGGTGATCGAGGGAAAATTCGCCGATCAGTTTGTGGTGGACCGGTTTCAGGCCGGAGCGGGCACCTCCACCAACATGAATCTGAACGAGGTGATCGCCAATCGTGCCCTGGAAATTTTCGGTCGGCCCCGGGGCACCTACGAGGTGATTTCGCCCAATGATCATGTGAACATGGCCCAGTCCACCAACGATACCTTTCCTACGGCCATGCATATTGCGGTCTACCGTATGACCCTGGCCCTGATGGCATCGCTGAAACATCTGGAAAATACCTTTTATAAGAAGGGCGAGGCCTTTGCGGATGTTTTGAAGCCCGGCCGGACGCACTTGCAGGATGCCATGCCGGTTACGCTGGGGCGGGAGTTCAGTGCTTACGGCGCTGCTCTGGCGCGGCACGCCCGCAGTCTGGCCCGGCGGTCGGAATATTTGCTGGATCTGCCGCTGGGGGGGACAGCCACCGGCACGGGGATTAATTCCCACCCGGAATACAGAAAACGGGCCGTCTCCCACATTGCCGCCGTTACCGGGATATCCTTTCGCCCGAATCCCAGTATGCATGAGGCCATGCAATCCACCACCCGTATTGTGGCCCTGTCCTCCTCCTATAAAGAACTGGCGGTGGATTTGAGCCGGATCGCCAATGATTTACGGCTGATGTCCTCCGGTCCCACGGCCGGGCTGGCGGATATCGAGCTGCCGGCGGTGCAGCCCGGTTCCTCGATCATGCCCGGTAAGGTCAATCCGGTGCTGGCGGAGTGCCTGAACCAGGTCTGTTTTGTTATCATGGGCAATGATGTGGCCATTTCTCAGGCGGCCAGTGCCGGACAACTGGAGCTGAATGTCATGATGCCCATGATGGGCAATTTAATTTTGCGCTCCGCCGAATATCTGGTTAATTTTCTGCCGGTTTTTGCCGATAAGTGTATCAAGGGAATTCAGGCCAATCGGGAGATACTGAAAGAACGGGTTATGCGGAATCCCGCTCTGGCCACTTTGTTAAACCGTAAAATCGGGTATCTGAAAGCGGCGGAAGTGGCCAAAGAATCCATGCGGACCGGCGCCTCGGTAAAGGATATTGTGGTGCAAAGGGGCCTGCTGCGTCCGGCCGAGGCCGAAGCCACTTTCAGCCTGGAAGCGCTTCTGGGGCATGTGCAGGAAGAAAAGCCGTCCCTGTGAACTTGTTGCTTCCAAAGAGCGCCCGCAATATTAGGTAAGCGCTTTTCTCTAAAAATATTACAGCGACGGAGGAGGAGGAATGCCGTCTGGCCAGGCGGCTGGCCGCCGGCGAAAAGTCGATCAAGGGTTTCGGGTGCAGTGATTGCGGTTGCAGCAGTCATCTGTTTTTTCTGCGCTCCTTTGCCGTTATTGGCCAGGCCGGGATGACACACGAACTGCGGCCGGACAGGGACGATTCTTCGTAACGGCTGCTGTGGAAATCGTTGCCGGAAGGCGGCAGGGATGTTATTGTGATCTGAAGAGGGTGCTTTGAATGTGAAAACGCGGCGATTGCCAAAAACAAAAATACAGCTTTCGGTCTGCTGAAGGACAGGGCGGAAAAAAGATGACGTGTCGATTGGGGATTCAAAAAGTTTTTGCCCGGGGTTTTCCGGGGATTCTGCTGGTTTTGATAAGTGCGGGAGGGGTGCTCTGTCAACAGCAGAATCATGTCCCCGTTACCATCGAATGTCAGGAAGCCGCCGCTGCTTACGGCCTGTTGGCCAAGTCTTTGAAAAATAATCTGGCGGGAGAAAAACAACGCCTGGAAGAGGTTTTTGACCTGCGGGGAAATGCCTCCCGGTCGTTGCATCTTTATCGGGAGCAGCTTGAAAGCTATCGCCTGAAACTGTCTGTCCACCGGAATATCCTCAATTTACCCCAGTTTGATGAATATGTGCTGCGGGAGGCCGAAATTTCTCATCAGGCCATTCTCAACAAAATTCTTGGCCGTCAGCAGCGGTTGCAGAAGACCCTGGCCGATATCAGTACCCGTATGAAACGGGTAATGGAAAATCTGGAGATATATGAAAAGCAGCAAAGGGAGTTTCGCAAAAAGGTTTCCACCCTGGCGGAGAGCTGTCCGGTTTCGGATCTGCTGCATAGCTTGGTTTATGTTCTGTCTACCCAGAAGACCGTTCTGCAGGAGTTGCAAGCGGAATATACCAATTTGTTAAACCGGTTCCTGGAGCTTGGCAAGCGTTTTGAAAAACTGGCGTTGCAATTCGATAAACGTTTACGTACCCAGACCCGGCTCCATTTTTTCAG
>CAZWCS010000031.1:0-36748 GCA_964632805.1 uncultured Desulfobacterales bacterium | reverse complement strand
CTGATTACAAATCAGTAGCTCTACCAACTGAGCTACGCTGGCTCTGCCGGATCGCATCCCGCCGCGCATTAAATCTTACAATTTTATTCTCAAAAATCGGGGCTGTCAAGATTTTTATCCTTAATCGACAAGAATAAATTTTCCTATCCCATGAGCCGCCAAATTATGATGGAAATTTGCCCAAGCGGCGGTCTTTTTGCAGAAACAACAGCCGAATTTACCGTTTCTTTTTCTTGACAATTATTTTATTGACACGTAAATAATGAAGTTTGTGAAAAACTTCTGGAACGACATCATGAAACACAACATTACCGCCGTTCAAAGCACAAAATACTGGGCCGGAATCCTTTTATTCGGATTATTCGGAATTTCCGTTTCTTGCAATTACCTTCCCTTGTCTACCATGCAGAATCCGAAAACTGTCAACAATCAGTCGAGCCGGCCCAGTCAATCCTCTGTCGAAACCGTTGCCAATCCAAAGGCTGAATCTTCCGGCCGACGCCCTTCCCGCGCGGATTCAGACCAGGTAGCACTGGTTTCTCCCGGATCCGCACCAACGGACCAATCCCCCAGCGAAGAGACCGAGTATGCCGTCAGTCCCGACGCTCTGTCCCACATGCAGGCTGCTCTGGACGAAGCCCTGGAATATTGTAAGGCCTCTCAATCCTTCTGGCAGCAGGGAAAATTCGAAAATGCCATCCAAGCTCTTGATCAAGCCTACGCCCTGCTTCTGGAAGCGGATGCCGGCAGCGATTCCGATCTTATCCAACAGAAAGAGGATATCCGGTTTCTGATTTCCAAAAGAATCCTTGAAATCTATGCTTCCCGTCATACCATTGTCAACGGCAGCCACGAGGCGATCCCCATAACGATCAATGAGGATGTAGAAAAAGAAATTCAACGCTACACCACCGGACAGGGCCGCAAATTCTTCATCGAAGCCTACCGGCGCTCCGGAAAGTACCTTCCGCTTATCAAAAAAAAGCTGAAAGAAGCGGGCTTACCCGCCGAGCTGGCCTGGCTTCCTCTGATAGAAAGCGGATTCAAACCCAAAGCCCTGTCCCAGGCAAGGGCTTTGGGCCTGTGGCAGTTTATCCCCTCTACGGGATATAAATTCGGTCTGGAGCGAAACGTCTATATAGACGAACGCCTGGACCCGGAAAAATCCACCGATGCGGCCATAAGTTATCTCAAAACCCTGCACCAGATATTCGGCGATTGGGAAACGGTTCTGGCCGCCTACAATTGCGGCGAAGGGCGGGTTCTGCGCGTTATCCGGACCAAGAATATCAACTATCTGGACAACTTCTGGGATCTGTACCAGCAGCTACCCTGGGAAACCGCCCGTTATGTCCCCAAATTCCTGGCCACACTTCACATTCTGGCCAACCTGCAAAAATACAAAATGACCGCCATAACGCCCGATCCCCCCATAGAATACGACAGGGTAAAAATCTCCCGGCGAATTCACCTCAAAAATATTGCCTCGGCCATCGGGATTTCATACGACGCCTTGAAAGAATTAAATCCGGAACTCCGGCATCAAATCCTTCCCGGAGACACCTATCACCTGCGGGTGCCCAAAGGAAAAAAGGCGACTCTGCTGGCCCGGCTCAAAACTATACCGACCAGTTCACCACCGCAGAAAAAATTTGTGTATCACCGGATCCGGCGCGGCGAATCGCTGTCTGCAATCGCCCAAAAATATCGGACAACCATGACCCGCATCGCCCGGGCCAACAATATTTATCGATATAACCACATAACAGCCGGAAAGTTATTAAAAATACCGCTTGGACACAACTGGGCGCCGACACCTGCCATAAACGCCGGCAACGGACCCGTTAAGCATGTTGTGCGGCGAGGAGAATCCTTATGGATCATCGCCAAACAATATGGCACGACTGTCAAAAATATTCAGCAGGCGAATAATTTAAAAACAACCAGACTCCTTATTGGACAGACGCTTAATATACCGAACCAGGGCCACGAACTTCGCAGCTATCAGGTAAAAAAAGGAGACAGCCCCTTCCTTATTGCACTGCGGCATAATATGTCCCTGGAACAATTTTTGGCTTTAAACAATCTTACCCCAAAAAACATAATCTACCCCGGGCAGACCGTCTATGTAAAATAATCACCGTCCGGCAAAACCCCCAAACCGGTCTATCCCGCGGAATAAAATGATTTTAAGGACAGCGAATTTACCATGAAGGCTTTCACCTATCAGGAAATGTTCCCCCTCAGTGAAGACGCCACGCCCTATGAATGCCTGACCACGGATTATGTCTCGACCGCCTCTTATGAAGGCGGGGAAATCGTTACCGTGGGCCGGGAAGGACTGGTTCTGCTGACCGAGGCCGCTTTCAAAAACATCTCCCACCTTTTGCGACCGGGCCATCTGAAACAGATTTCCAATATATTGACGGACCCGGAAAGTTCCTCCAATGACAGGTATGTGGCGTTGGAGTTGCTGAAAAATGCGTCCATTGCCGCAGATTTTGTCTTCCCGCTCTGTCAGGATACCGGAACCGCGACCGTTATCGGGAAAAAGGGGCAGCAGGTATGGACCGGCATCAATGACGAAGAAGCCATCAGCCAGGGCATTTATAATGCCTACACCAGGATGAATCTGCGCTATTCCCAGAATGCGCCGCTGACCATGTATGACGAAGTCAACACCCAGTGCAATCTCCCCGGCCAGATCGAACTCTATGCCACGCCCGGCGAGGCCTATCATTTCCTGTTTGTGGCCAAGGGGGGCGGTTCCGCCAACAAAACCTTTCTTTTCCAGAAAACCAAGGCCATTTTAAATCCCAAGTCTCTCGAAAGCTTTCTTAAAAAAGAGCTCAGCCACATCGGCACCTCGGCCTGTCCGCCCTATCATCTGGTCGTGGTTATCGGCGGCACTTCCGCGGAATTCAATCTGAAAACCGTTAAACTGGCAGCCGCCGGCTACCTGGACAGCCTGCCCACCAGCGGCAGTGAAACCGGCCATGCCTTCCGGGATCCCACCCTGGAACAGGAATTTTTTCAACTGGCCTGCGACAGCCACATCGGCGCCCAGTTCGGCGGAAAATATCTCTGCCTGGACACCAAGGTCATCCGGCTTCCCCGCCACGGCGCGTCCTGCCCGATCGGCGTCGGCGTCAGCTGCAGTGCGGACAGAAACGCCAAGGCCAAAATCACCCGGGACGGCATTTTTCTGGAAAAACTGGAAACCGATCCCGCCCGCTATCTGCCGGAACCGGACTTGGACAAAAAACAGCCTGTCCCGGTTGATCTGAATCAGCCCATACCCGAGATCCTCAATATACTGACGCAGCACCCGGTGGCCACTCCCCTGACGCTCAGCGGGCAGATCGTAGTCGCCCGGGATATTGCACACGCCCGCATCTTCGAGGAGTTTGAAAAAGGGAATCCCCTGCCCTGGTACATGAAAAAACATATCATTCTCTATGCCGGACCGGCCAAAACGCCCGAGGGATACCCTTCCGGGAGCTTCGGGCCGACAACCGGAGCGCGCATGGACCCCTATGTGCCCGTTTTCCAGGAAAACGGCGCCTCTCTGATTATGCTGGCCAAAGGCAACCGCTCCCCGGAAGTGGTCGCCGCCTGCAAAAAAAACGGCGGCTTCTATCTGGGAGCCGTGGGCGGTGCCGCCGCCCGGCTGGGCAAAGAGTGCATCACCCGGGTGGAGACCATCGATTTCCCGGAACTGGGAATGGAAGCGGTGCGGTTGATCACGGTCAAAGATTTTCCCGCTTTTATCATTACCGATGACAAAGGAAATGATTTCTTTGACAAACTGAAAATGCAGGCGGCCGGGCGCATGACCGTCAAAAACTTTCCCGACTTCAATGACCTGTAATTCCGGCCGGCGTTCTTGCGGAGTACGGGGGGCTCTTTCCACAGACCGTTTGACAATTTCCCAGATTCGACTACAGTAAAAAAAACAGCCGGAATCTGTTGGGAAACGCCCCATCCATAATTCGTATTTTATGGATACGTGCTATGGAGGAAAACGATGAACAAGCCACCATCAAACAATCATCCTGAAGACCGAATCACCGTTTTACAGCAGCAAATTGCTTCTTACGAAAAAAGCAACCAGTTTTTTGAAATGCTGGTGCGGAGCCTGCCCGGCCTTTTTTATCTGTTTGACAGCAACTTCCGGGTGCTGAAATGGAATCGCAATCTGGAGCAGGTAACCGGCTATTCGAAAGACGAGGTCGCCACCCGGAATCTTTTTGACCTGTTTGCAGGAGACGACCTGATAAAGATGAAACGAATCATACAGCAGGTCTTTGAAACCGGACAGGGGGAAGCCGAAGCCGAGCTGATTACCAAAACCGGCGAGCACCGGCCGTTTCATTTTACCGGTGTCAGCGCCACCATTGACAACGAATCCTATCTGGTCGGAGTGGGCATGGACCTGAGCGCCCACAAAAAAGCCACCAAAGACCAGCAGGAAAGTGAAGCCCTCTACCGTCTGCTGGCGGAACGCATGACGGAAGGGGTTATTCTTCTGCATAATTTCAAAATTTTGTTTGCCAACCATGCCTTTTTATCGATTTTCGGCTACGCAGACATGCAGGAACTGCTCGGCAGTGACCTGCGGGATATGATTGCCGAAGGCTTTGAAATGTATTTCAAGGATATGTGTGAAGCTCTGGAAACCGGAATCTGCGCAGAGCGTTTTTTCCAGGCCCGCTGGTTGACCAAAAACCAGAAGATCCTCTGGATTGAGGGTATCGGCAACCGGCTGGAGTGGAAAGGATTGCCCACGGTGCTGCTGACAGCCAGAGATATTACAGAAGCCAAGAAAAAAGAAATCTCCATGCAGGAAGAGGCGGACAATCTCCGGCGACAGAACATCAAACTCCGTTCTTCCATCCAGGAACGTTACCGCTTCGGAAAAATCGTGGGCAAAAGTCCCACCATGCAGCAAATTTACGAACAGATCCTCAATGCCTCCGGAACCAATGCCAGCGTCGTCATTTACGGAGAGTCCGGAACCGGTAAAGAACTGGTGGCCCGGGCGGTCCACGATATGAGTCGGCGATCCGGAAAACGGTTTGTCCCGGTCAACTCTTCGGCCATTCCGGAAAACCTGCTGGAAAGCGAATTTTTTGGACATAAAAAAGGGGCTTTCACCGGCGCCCATGCCGACCGGCCGGGATACCTGGACATGGCCGACGGCGGTACGCTGTTTCTGGATGAAGTCGGCGACCTGAGCATTAACCTGCAGGCCAAACTCCTGCGCGCCCTGGAAGAAGGCAGTTATTCCCCTGTCGGCAGCAGCGTGGTCAAGCACGCCGATTTCCGGATCCTTTCGGCCACCAACAAGGACCTCAAAAAAATGGTCCAAAGCGGCGAAATCCGGGAAGACTTTTTTTACCGGATTCATATCCTGCCGATTACCCTGCCGCCCCTCCGGGAACGAAAAGAAGATATTCCCCTGCTGGTGGAAGATTTTCTGCAAAAACTGCACACCGACAAAAAATCCGCGCAGATTCCCGGACCGGTACTGGAAACCCTGATGAATTACAACTGGCCGGGAAATGTCCGAGAACTTCAAAATGTATTACAGCGCTACCTGGCTGTCGGCAATGTGGATTTTCTGGAGTCCGCTCCGCCAGACGAGGCAACCGTCGAAAAGACTTCCCCCGACACGGCGCCGGTTGCCATTGAAACAGCGGGAGGCAGCCTGCAGGAAAACATTGAGGCGCTGGAGAAAACCGTTATTCAGAAAGCGCTGCGCAAATACCACGGTAACAAAAGCAAGGTGGCGCAGCACCTGAAAATTTCCCGCAAAACCCTGGCCCGGAAAATGGAACGCCTGGGTCTGGATTAGCCGTTTTCACCACCCGGGCGGGTTATTTGTACCCAAAGCGGGTTCTTTGGTCCCACCACTGATATTTATCCATATAAAACAGAATATTAAAAAAACAAGCGGCCTTCGCCCCGACAAAATTGCCCGCGTCTCAATCTCTCCGGCACCGCCGAAACAGCTCCCCCGCCCCCGACAACCTTTTTTTAATAAACAAAAACAGATACATATAAAAAAACACGGACACACCCCCGTTGGCACTGTATTTGCTTAAATGTGCGGTAACCGTTTTACCGGGGCGTTCAGTATTGTTCCGAAAGCCATAAACAACTAAAAATAAAAAGAAATCGGAGGGTTAATGAATCATTCAAGAAAAATTCGGGTTCTCGTTGCCAAGCCCGGCCTGGATGGACATGAACGGGGCGCCCGTGTTGTCGCTTACGGACTGCGAGACGCCGGGTTTGAGGTGGTCTACACCGGTCTGCGCCAGACCCCCGGTCAGATCGCCAAAGCAGCGGTGGACGAAGATGTGGATGTCGTGGGCTTGTCCATTCTGTCCGGCGCCCATCTGTCGTTAACCCGGGAGGTCCTCAAAAACCTGCGGGAACTGGATGCGGAAGATATCATTGTCCTGGTGGGAGGGATTATCCCGGAAACCGATTTTTCGGCGCTGAAAGAAATCGGCGTGCATGAAATCTTTACCTCCGGCACCCCCATCCCGGCGATCGCCGAAACCATCAAAGCCGCCGTGGACGAAAAGCTCGGTGTCCGTCAGTAATTCTTCGAAAAACAGGCTGCGAGCGCGGTTACCGACATTCATTATGATCTGTCAACCAATGAGGTGTTTTTATTATGAGCGAAACGACCAAGAACCATACCGATTCTCTGGAAACCATACAAGCCGAAGAAGAAAAATGGCGCCAAGAGGTACGGGAAAAACGGGTTCAGCGGTTTAACCTGCCCCAGAGCCCGACGGAATTTTACAGCCCTACCGCCCTGAAAAATCACAGCTTTATGGAAAAAGTGGGTTTTCCGGGAGAATATCCCTTCACCGCCGGCAACAATCCCTTTGACTTCTGGCGGGCCTTTGCCGAAGATGCCGCCCGGATGGGCTATCGCCCGGACTGGGGCGGGGCCGGAAAAGTGGGCAAATACGGCGGATTCGGCACCCCGGCCGATTACCGGGATTATCTGTTACGAATGCAGTCCATGGGGCGCAAGGGCGGTCCCAACATCGCTTTTGACCTGGCCACCCAGTGCGGCTATGACCCGGACAGTCCCCGGTCCGTGGGGGAAGTGGGCCGGGTGGGCGTCTCGGTGGCCTCTTTCCGGGACTTTCAGATCATCTATGAAGCCTACACCGGGGAACTGGACATTGACCAGGTTCCCTCCAATTATACCATTAACGCGCCGGCGGCCGTTATCATTGCCATGTACGCCGTGCTGGCCAAAAAACGCGGTATCCCCCTGGAAAAACTGGCGGGCACGCCCCAGAACGATATCCTCAAGGAATTCATCGCCCGGGGAACCTACATCTTTCCGCCGCGCCCATCCCTGCGTCTGTTCCGCGACACCTGCGCCTTCTGTACCCGGCATATGCCCAGACTCAATATTAACAGTATCGGTGGCTACCATATCCGGGAAGCCGGAGCCACCCGCACCCAGGATCTGGCCTTTTCCATGGCCAACGGCAAGGCCTATCTGCAGGCGGGGCTGGAGGCCGGACTGGAGGTGGACGCCTTTGCGCCCAAGTTCACCTTCAACGCCTTCGGGGGCAGCATGGAAATATACCAGGAAATCGCCCTGCAGCGGGCAGCCCGCCGCGTGTGGGCAAAAATGCTGCGGGAAGAGTTCGGGGCCCAAAACAAACGCAGCATGCTCATCCGGCAGCCCATCACCGCCCATATCGGCTGTTCTTCGACAACGCTGAACCGGCCCCTGAACAATCTCGCGCGGGCGGTAGTCGGCGGAATGGCGGCCGGAATGTCCGGCGGAATGCCGGGAGCTTTCCCGCCCTTTGACGAGCCCCTGGGCCTCGGCCACAGCCAGGAAGCGGTCCAGTTGCAGCTGGACGCCACCCGGATCATGATTCACGAAGCCAAAGTGGCCGATGTCAACGACCCCTGGGCCGGCTCCTATTTCATGGAGTCGCTGACCGACGAGATCGAAGCCGCCGCCCTGGTAGAAATGAAAAAAATTGATGACATGGGCGGCGCCGTGGCCGCCATCGAAAGCGGGTACATGCAGCGGGCCGTAGCCAAAAGCGCTTATGAACGGCAGAAAATGATCGAACGCCAGGAAGAATTTGTGGTGGGCGTCAACTGCTTTACCGGAGAAAATGAAATCACCGTCAGTGTCAACCGGGAAGTGGAAGCCACCTATGATCCGGAGCTGATGAAAACCGCCGAGGAACGGCAGAAAAAGGATTTGGCCCGCCTGAAAGAAGAACGGGAGGATGCCGCCGTCTCCCGCTGCCTGGGATCTTTAAAAACGCAAGCCGCGGAGGCGGACACCAACCTGATGCCGGCCATCTGCGATTGTGTGGAAGCCGAAGCCACGCTCCAGGAAATCTGTGACGTCCTCCGGGAAGTATTCGGAGAGGCGGAACCGGTAAAACTGTAATGCCGCAAGGCAAGTCCGAAAAAGGAAAAAAACGCCTGATGAATGACGACTGGTCAGAACTGGTTGAGCAAGTCCGGCAAGGCAGCCCCCGGGCCCTGTCCCGTTTGATCACCCGGGTGGAAAACCGGGATCCCGGATGGGAAAGCGCCATGAAAAAAATTTATCCCCATACCGGCCGGGCCCGGATAATCGGCATTACAGGCTCTCCCGGGGCAGGCAAAAGCACCCTGACCAAAGAGTTGTCCCTGGCGCTGTTGAACCGGGGGTTATCCATCGGCATCATCGCGGTTGATCCTTCCAGCCCGTTTTCCGGCGGCGCCCTGCTGGGTGACCGTCTGCGCATGCAGGAGCTTTACGAATTGCCCCGGGTGTTTATCCGTTCCATGGCGACCCGCGGCATGATGGGCGGACTTTGTCACGCCGCCCGGGATGTAACGCGCATCCTGGATGCTTTCGGCAAAGACGTTATCCTCATTGAAACGGTGGGCGTGGGCCAGGATGAAATTGAAATTGTCCGGGTGGCCGATGCGGTCATGGTGGTCTGCGTCCCCGGCCAGGGAGACGGAATCCAGGCCATCAAGGCGGGCATTATGGAAATTGCCGACCTGTTCGTGGTCAACAAAGCCGACCGTGACGGTGCTGACGAGCTGGCCGATGACATCTCCGCCATGCTGGATCTTTCCGCCCAGGCGGACGGAAAAAAGCCGCCGGTGTTAAAAACCTCGGCTCTTCACAAAGAGGGCATTGCCGAACTGGCCGAAGCGGTCTGGCAGCCCCGGACCGAAAACAGACAACTGAAAAAAAAACAGATCAAGGAGGAACTGTTGGGGTTGCTGGAGGGAGAACTGGCCCGCCGCCTGCACCGGGCCATTGACGGCTGCGCCCCGGTTGACAGGCTGGTGGAGGAAATTGCAGCGCGCAAAAATGATCCCTATACGGCGGCGGCAACCATTTTTGAAGAATTGCTCGACATCAATGACCGGACAGACAGCAATCAATAACTTCTCCAGCCGGGTCCCGCGGGCCGTTTGTCGCGGCGAACGTCCGGGCCCGGCCGGAAAACCGTTTTCCGGGTGACTCCGGTACCCAATTTTTACCCAAAGAACAGGAGAGGAACCATGGCACAACTTATCGCGGCCTTTATTTCCGGTATGCTGCTGTTTAACGCCATCCCCCATCTGATCCAGGGGATCTGCGGCAAATCTCACATGACGCCTTTTTCCCGCCGATCCGCGGCCTGGGTGAATATTATCTGGGCCTGGATCAACCTCATTGCCGGCGTCGCCCTGGCCAAAGGCTTCGCCGGCTGTCCGGCCGGTCTTTCCTTCTGGATTGCCTTCGGGCTGGGCGGCTTTGTCATCTCGCTGTATCTGGCCATCTTCTGGAGCAATCCGGAAGCCCGGCTTCCCTGGCATCCGAAAAACTGATCGTCTAGAAGCGACCAACAACCAATCGAACACGAGGTATTGCCCATGACCGACGAACCCAAAACCGCCCTGCCGGTGACGGAAAAAATTGCCGCCTTTGTCGCCAACACCAAAGCGGACGACATTCCACAGGAGATGTACGATCACGCCCGGGTGGCCTTTATGGACTGGCTGGCCGTTACTCTGGGCGGCCAAGACGATCCCCTGGTGAAAAAACTGCAAACCTATACCGACAAGATGGGGGGCTCGCCGCAGGCAACCCTTATCGGTCGGAAAACAAAGAAATCCGTGGCCGATGCCGCCTTGATCAACGGAGCCGCCTCCCACGCCCTGGATTACGATGACACCCTGGTCTCTTTCCTGGGGCACCCCTCGGTGACGCTTTTTCCCGCCTTGCTGGCCCTGGCCGAATGGCAGGGAAAAAGCGGCCGGGATTTTCTGACCGCTTATCTGATCGGCCTGCAGGCGGGTTCGGCGGTGGGCGCCTGCGCCAGCCTGGACCACTACCTGGCCGGCTGGCACGCCACTTCCACCCTGGGCCATATCGCCGCCGCCGCCGGATGCGCCCGACTGCTGGGACTGAACCAGCAGCAAACGCAATACGCGCTCGGCATCGGGGCCACCCAGTCCTCGGGGTTAAAACGCGTCTTCGGCACCATGTGCAAACCCTTTCACGCCGGCCGGGCATCCCAGGCCGGGCTGATGGCGGCCCTGCTGGCGGAAGACAACTTTACCAGTGCTCCGGATATTCTGGAAGGAGAACAGGGTTTTTTTCAGGCCTTAAAAGGCACCATCAACAGTGACGCCATTGAACTGCTGGGCTTCGGCTGGGAGGTGGTCAACCTCTCCCAGAAATATCACGCTTCCTGTCACGCCACCCACTCCCCTCTGGAAGCGGCCCTGGCGGCGGTCACCGAAGAAAACCTGGCCCTGGAAGACATTGCCGCCATTACGGTGCACTCCTCCCAGCTGGCGCTGGATGCTGCCGGGAAAAAATCGCCGCAAACCGGGCTGGAAGGAAAATTCAGCATTCCCTTCTGCGTGGCCAACGCCCTGGTGACCGGTATCACCGGCACCCGGGCCTTTACCGACGAGCAGGTCAACCAGCCGCAAATACGAAAACTTATGGAAAAAATCACCGTGGTTCTGGATCCGGAAAAAAGCGGCCTGGAAGCGACAATCATTGTTGAAGATACTGCAGGCAAACAGATTGAACGGTTCTCCGACATCCTCCAGGAAATCCCGCCGCTGGAGATGAAACAAAAGCGGGTCCGGGAAAAATTCATTGATTTGTGCCAGCCGGTGATCGGGGAGCCAAGAACCGGGGAAACCGCCCGGGACATCGACAACCTGGAAAATCTGGGGAGTATGCGGATTTTCGCGGAAAAATTCTAACCGCTGTCTTCCCAAGGAGGTTTTATGCGTCAGGCCACTTGTCTGGTAACCGATATACAGCGTTACTCGGTCAACGACGGGCCGGGATTTCGCACCAACGTCTATTTGAAGGGCTGCCCGCTGCAGTGTGTCTGGTGCCACAACCCGGAGACCATTGCCGCCGCTCCGGATATCTTCTGGAAACGGCGTTTGTGTGTGCAATGCGGTGCCTGCCTGGAAGTATGTGAACAAGATGCCATCAACCCCCCCATCCCGCCGGAAGAGGCCCAGCGGGAAGGATCAACCTACCACAAAATCAACCGCCAGCGCTGCAACGGCTGCCTGAAGTGCATCGATGTCTGCCGGTATGACGCCCTGGCGGTCTCGGGAACGGCGATGACTGTGGAGGAAATCATGGCGGAGGTGGAAGCCGACCGGGTGTTTTACGAGACTTCCGGCGGCGGCATGACGCTGGGCGGAGGGGAGCCCACGGCCCATGCCGAATTTTCCCGGGCCCTGCTCACGGAAGCCAGGAACCGGGGAATCCATACCTGCCTGGACACCAACGGCTTCTGTTCCTGGGAAACATTGGCGGCCTTATTGCCCGTCACCGATATTGTTCTTTTCGACCTGAAGCAGATCGATCCGGAGCGGCACCGCGCCGCCACCGGTGCCGACAACCGGATCATCCTGGACAACCTGCGGAACCTGTCCGAAACCGGCCGGGAATTCTGGGTGCGGATACCGGTAGTGCCGGGCTACAACGACGACCAGCCCTTTCATCAGGCCGCCGCCCGCCTTCTCTCCGAACTGCCCCACCCGCCGGACCGGGTGGATTTGCTGCCATTTCACAACTGGTGTGAAAGCAAATATGACTGGCTGGGGCAAAACTGGATTCTGAAAACCACCGAAGCCCTGCCGCCGTTGTTCCTGGAAATGCCGGCAGAGGTGTACCGCAAACAGGGGCTGACCGTCACCATCGGTGGCTCCGGCTTTGAGGAAACCAGTCCGGCGAAAACCGTATAATCATTTGCGGGGGGTTTTGCGGAAAGCGGTTCCCTGCATGGCGGCGATCTGCTCGCCGGCATCGTCCCGTACCGTTATGGTATAGGTTCCCAGCTTCCGGCTCAGGGCGACCTCCCGGGCTTCCGCCGTCAGATGCATTCCCGCCCGGGTGGCTTTAAAATACGACATGTGCACGTTGACCGCCACTGCTTCTAGGCCGTGGGAGTTGCAGGCCGCAGCAAAAGCCAGATCCGCCAGGGTAAAAATGGCTCCGCCGTGCCCCCACCCCAGGCCATTGAGATGCCGCGCTTCCAGCGTCATTTCGGCGGCCGCATACCCGGTGGAAACCTTCGTCAACCGGGCGCCGATCTCTTCTGCAAACCGATCATCATCAACCGGTGTCTGAATCCTGTCCTCCACATGAACTCCTGTTCCACTCTTGATGCGAAATATTCAAAAACAGCCGACTGACCTAAGTCTGTTTTTTCTTCAGGCGGCTCATAAGGCTGGCCGTGGCCTCTTTTAACTCCAGTTTTTCGCGCTCCAGCTTTTTTATCCGCTCTTTATATTCGACCAACTTCTCGTTATAGGCTTTCTGGAGTGCCCGCTCTTTTTTTTCAAAATCATTTAAAAGCCGTTTTTTCAAAAGCTTGTTTTCTTCCATCTTTTTGGCTGCCTCGGATTCTGCCTGAGAACGTATCTCTTCCGCTTGTTTTATCTTCAGGGCATATTCCTGGTTGTTTTTGATCCGGGTGGCAATGCGAATCGTAACCAGCAAAATAACCAGAACAATAACCAGAACAAACAAAGCAATAATGATGGATCTAGAGGCCAACAACGGCGGCAAGACCTTGTCAAACCCCATGACGATCAAACCGAGTAAATCTTCAAACACTGCAGATATCGCTTCCGAAAGAGCAATCCCGTCAAATTTTTGGGCATAATGGGTCTGATAGATATAATGCACGATATGGGTGCCCAGAATACCCACAAGAAACCAGATCAATTTATCGATAATCTTACCCATAGCTCTTTCTCCTTCCCGGAAGGTTCATCCTCTCCCCCGAAGTCTTCATCTCGCAAAGGGCTTAGTTGGAAAACAGTATTTTCTTATCATATTTCAGGGGAAGTTCTCAATCTTTTTTGACCGGTTTCCGGCATTTATCACTCTTTCCGGAAAATCGGTAAACACACCGTCCGCTCCCTTCATGGCCAACTGTTGTATCGCTTCCTCACTGTTTGCCGTAAAGATATATGCCTGACAGCCCGCGTCATGAATTTTACGAATATCTTCCGCTGAAGCGAAAACCCGATCAATATGAATGGAAAACAGATCACCGGGGGGCACAACTGTGAAATGATCCCCTGCAAATTTTTTCATGTTTAACGCCAGGGGCAGGCGGGGGCAGGCCTCTCCGGCCTCCTTTATCTGGCGGGAAGAGAAAGAAGAAACCAGAAAATCGTCATAACGCCAGCCCTGCTTTACATATCGATTCAACAAGTCAACTACCCGACGGGCGGTATTTTCTCCTTTCAATTCAATGTTAATGCCAACCCTGCGATCAACAGCCTCCACCACCTCACTGAGAAAAGGAATTTTTTCCCCCTGCCCGGCATCCAGCCCCCGCAGATAAGCCAGACCGCGACGAAAAATCAAACCTGTGCCATTGGTAGTTCTTTCCAGGCGCTTGTCATGAAACACAAGCAACCGGTCTTCCACCGCATACACATCCAGCTCGATCCAGTCCGCCCCCAATTCGATCGCTTTTTTAAAAGCGGCCAGCGTATTTTCCGGCGCATGAGCACTGGCGCCTCTGTGGGCCAGACAAACCAACCGCGGTATCATACCATATTCCTCAGGTAAATCGCCGGACACTTTTGGCACTGCTTTGATAACTCTGCCGATACCGAACATTCTCCCGGAACCAGAGCGGCCCCGCCATCGCCAGCACTAGCGGCCGGTCTGTTTCCGGAATTGATTTTTCCCTGCCCGGGCGAAATCCGCTCAGCACGGTTTCCAGACCGGCGGCGGAGAACACCTCGCCGTTAGCCGATGCCCCGAGACTTTCCATCGCCCCCCAGGCCGCAACCATCAGACGACCTTGCTCCTGTAAAACGGTAAGAGTTGCCGTCAGATCGGCTTCGGAAACAAAAAAATCACGCCCGATCCCAACGGGCTTGGGATGTGGCGGCACAACTCCCCCGGCGTCCGGAATCAAGAGGCCATCCGCCGGGATATTCGCTCGGCGCAACCGCAGTAAAAGGTCCGGACTTTGTTTTCCATGACTTACAACCACAATTTTGGGATGCGCCTGGACGTCCTTTCGGGGACGTTTGTCCTGACTGAAAACCCGTTTACGAACCCGATAGGCCTCATGACAATACAAATCATTCAAAACCGCCTGACAGTATTCGATCCCGCTTCGCTGAAAACCACACAATCGATAATAATTTCTGATATTTTTCATGGTTTTCCGGATAACCGCAACTACGGCCGTATTGGTGGACGAATCCGTATTCACGCCCAGAAAAAACATCAAAGCACCTTCGCCTCTGCCCCCACAGAGACGTCCGACGGGGGAAGCTGAAAAAAGGCATAAACCGGAAAATGATCGGACGGGTATCTGCCGGCCAATTGTTCGGTAATGATTTTTTGATCCAACAGCCGGGCCTGGCCGCGCCAGAGAATCCAGTCTACCCGGCCACCGACCGGTTCTCCGGTAAAATTATGAAACGTACCCGTTGCCCCCGCATCAAAAACATCGGCGAAAGGAGAGGTTGTGTCACCGGAACGCATAAAAATATCATAACAATTATTCCCCGGAACAGCATTAAAATCCCCGAAAAGAATCTGCGGCAGCGACCGCCGGGAAAAACGGGACAGACGTTTCAGGATAAGGCGGGCGCTTTTCTGCTGCACATTGTCGGCAAAATCAAAATGCGTATTGACACATATGACCTGCCGGTTTTCCCTACGAAACCGTCCCATTACACATTGTCTTGGCCACTTGCTGTCCGACAGACGGCTGGGCACATCCGGCGTATCGCTTAAAAAAAACCGCTGACTGTCCTGGCAATACCAGTGCTTTTTGTAAAAAATCAGCACATCCTGCCAGAAAGGCGGAGCGGGTTCCCGTTTCCCGATATAATGATATTCCCGCAGATGGGTTTGAAAAAAATCGGCTTGAAAATGATTTACCTCCTGCATAGCGATAAAATCAGGTCGGTAGGCGTCAAAAAGCGCCAAAAAAGATGCTTTCCGTTTTTCCCAGCTGTTTTGACCGGAATCTGCCAGTCCGAACCGCACATTAATGGTCATAACAGAAAAAGAGGAAGGTGTCTTTTTTTTTTCCACCGCTGCCATGCTGTGATCTATAGCCGCTTTTCCCGAGTTTGTCAATCGGGCACTGCCAGCATGGGAGAAAACCGTTCCCCGCCGCTCCGACCCGCCGGGAACCGTTTTTTTTCTTGACACCCAACGGCCGGCGGTTTACATATAAGGCAAATATCCGGTGAATGTGGGCGCGTAGCTCAGTTGGCTAGAGCGCTACCTCGACACGGTAGAAGTCGCTGGTTCAAGTCCAGCCGTGCCCACCATTCGATATCACAGCATCCCTTTCAAAACGTCTTTTTAATGGTCCAGATGCAGGCATCTCTTTTTGTCGCCGGCGGAGAAATCCGAAGCCCCTTGTCCCTGCAGGCATCCGCGATCGTTCCGCACTGGCAGCAAAAGTAGGGAACACCGGCCTGATCAAAAGACCAGGGATAAGCATGCTGGGTGATCCCCTGGTCATAGGGTTTGCGTTGGATAAAACGGTCCACCACCCGGGGAAACATTTTTTCCAGAAACTCTTCCGACAGGGGAAGACGCCGCCCCGCCAGTTTCAGCAGCCGCTCCTCCATCCCCTCCCGGAAACGGCTGCCTCGGGGACAGGGTTGATAACTGCCGGCCCGGATCAGACGCCCCCCGCTGCCGCAGGGAGACAGCCGGAAAACAAACGCTGTCTGGGTTTCGGTCACGGAAAACGATGCGGAATGACGGCCCATACCATTGCAGGCATCGACCCCGAAAATGTGGCGGCCCAAAAAGCCGATTTTCTCTTCCGGGGTTATTGCAGTCCATTCTTTGGCCACCAGCGGCTGAAGACAACATTCCCACTGCTGATGCAGAGCTTCTCCCAGCATCTCCTCCCCGGCTGTATGGGCGATAAACGTCAAGGTGGCTGCCAGCATATTGACGTAAAGATCATGCAGCACCAGAAACTCATTCTTTACGGCCAGGCACAAAGATTCGGCAAGAGCCCTATCCCCGGCCACGATGGCCGCTTTGATGCGGTCCGTCAGGGGACGGGCCATTTCCGCCAGTTCCTTTTCTGAAAAATATTGCCGGTCAGGATCATAGTACCGGCTCCGGCGAACTTTTTTTCGCTTCAGTCCCAGACGCTGATAATAATGGTCAGGGATCCGGTTGGGATTCTTGTAGATGTGCCAAGCGCAGTCGTCCTTGGCGTTTGCCGGCGGGTCTACCGGCCAAAGCAGGGCACCATAGGCAGACTCATAGGGTAATATTTCATTTAAAAACGGACAGTGTAAACAATAATACGGGAATCGTTCCCGGCGATAGCTCCAGGGACGGGCGGCCTCCGTGCGTTTGCCGGGTGAGCCGGGCGCGTAAAAGCCTTTTCGCCACAACCGCAGGCCGCTGCCACAGGGATGCAAATGAAAGGTAAACTTTTCCGAATCCTCGGAAATGGAAAAACGGCCGGGATGCTCACCTGCGCCGAAACAACTGTGGGCACGCCAGGATTGGGCCAGCAAAAGCACTGATAAATGCGGCGGCGCGTCCACACAGGCAGCCGCAAAGAACTGCCGGTCCGCGGCCTGCTGAAACACATACCGGAACATCGGTTCCACGGTTTTCTCCCCCAGATGACGGCCCACCCAGCTCCAGAACACCGTGCAGGATTCCGCAAAAAAATCGTGCAGAACCACCTGCGACCGGGCCAACTCATCACATCGGGCCAGCGCCGAATCGACTTCATCACGATCCAGCGACTGCCGGATCAGGTCCGGCAGAGGGGTGACCAACTCCCGAAGCGCCTTGCGGGAAAACAGACGAGAGGACATAATTTCTCCTTGGCAAAAAACCAATGCAACATCAAAATCTCCAGCGCCCCAATCTATATCCCGACCATATTCTGCAGACTGCGGCAGGTATTGTCCGCCATACGTGCCGCCCGCTCCGGACCGATGCACGGGCTGGCATAGGTAAAATTCATAAACAGGCGGCCGGCAAAGGTATTTACGGAGCTGGCAAAATACCCCGATCCGGAGACCGCCATTAAGAAATAGAAGCGGTGAATCGCAAAATGACGGCGCGTTTTCTGAAAATCCAGCCGGCCGATATTGGAAACAATGGAGGCGGGAGGACGGCCCCACTCTCCCTGCCGCAGGATACCTGCGACTCCGGCGGGGGTCAATCGGTTCAGAAAACGGGTGAGATAGATCAACCGCATCATAGCCGGCCAGTGAACAAAAGGAGCCCCCCGGTCCATTTCTCTGACCAGGGCAGTCGCAATCTCCGCAGCCAGTTCCCGGAGATTACTCCCCGGAAGGACCTGATGGACAGACTCCACGGAAGAGATAAACAAACCCATCACCTCCGGTAAAATCCGTGGTCGCAACCGCCGCCGCAAATCCACCAGTGACAGCTGCAGAATTCGGGAAGACGGTTCTTTTCTGTTTTCTGCAGCTATGGCTTGAAGTTGGGCCGCACACAACCAGGAGTGCAGACCGATATTTGTTTGCTGAGCCTGCTTGAGCAACCGCGCCGTAACCTCCGGGTTCAAATCTTTGAAAATAAAATGCTGCTGGCGCTGGTGGGCCGGCACATAACCGTCCAGAGGGGCAAAATCATATTTGCCGCGAAAAATTTTTGCCAGCCCCATGCCTGTCATATCAGTAACCGCCCGCCCCATTCTCCTGATGCCGGTATACCGCTTTTCAAACAGACCTTCGGCCGGCCCGGGATTTTCCACCATACCCGGCTCCGGCGATCGTCCCTGCATAATGTCGTCCGCCGCTGTTAAAAGGGCTTCCAGCAGATAAGCACCACAAACGCCATCGGCGATGCTGTGATGAAGAATCAGGGCCAGACAGTGATCCGTCCCGCGGGTAAAAAGTACCAGACGACAAAGCGGCCCCGTGGCCGTATCAAATCGCCGGCTCTGCTCTTCTTCTACGAGGCGGGAGAACGCCTGCCGGGATTCCGGGAAAGGCCGGGTTACAAAAGGAATGGGGTTTTCACAGGGCAAAAAATGCGCCCGCCTGCAATTATCGATAGCAACCCGGGCCTGCAGCAATGAATGCCGGTACTGTAGAATGCCGGCAGCCTTTTTCACAGATGCCGGTGTAAGACTTCCGGAAACCTCGGCCACCATCACAAAATTGGTGGTAGCCGCCAGGTCAAACAACCAAATACCGTATTCCATGGGAGACAACAGCCGTGATTCCAAAACTTATCCCCTAAAATCAGCATTTCGCTCCGGATAACCGACCGGGCGGTTCCCTGCCCCTGATCGGCTATCCCACAGCGGCCGGGGTTTCTGAGCCAACCTCCGCAACAACGCGTGCAATGGGCCAGAGGAATATCCTGCAGATTATATGGCTGAAGACCTGCACGCTCCTGCTGAAACAACGCAAACAACAAAGAACAGGTGTGTTCTTCAGCCCCTTCTCCCCCCGGACCGGCGCCGTTTAAAATCCGAATTTATCGTCTGCGCTTGGACAGTCAGACCGTCCCGCCAGAACGCTTTTTCCGGAGGCCCGCAATAATCATGATCACACCGATACCGGCCATTATCAAGGCCGGCGCCTCATCATGAAAACCCCGCAGACTCTTGGTAATATAAATCTCGTGGGTTTGCAGAAACCACAGCCAGTACCCGCCGCCCAAAACGGCCAGAACGCCCAAGGTGGTCATGACGTTGCTGTTAAGCCGCTTCATTTTCAGGTCCCGCTCGGCTTCCGCCAGTTTTTCATAACGAATGGACAGGCGGTCATGAATTATATAGGCCAGCACAAGAACGATAATTATTAAACTGGTTACGGTGACCCACATGTGATAATAAAGATCTGCCATACCAACCTCCTTCCTCCTTATTATTGTGAGCAATAGCCCTTTTAGCAAGATGAGTTTTCCGCAACAGTATAAACCAGGGATAAATCAAAATTCAAACACTCTTTCCGTAAGAACCGGGTTTTTCTGCCGGCAAGCGGTGACTTCGAAAATCACGCCGGCCAACTTACAATTGCTTTTTCAATTATTCTGTACAATAGTAGAAGCGCAGCAAAGAAAACAAAGGAAAATATTGTGACAGAAAACAACCTCTGCCGGAACCGGAGAGAGCCCTTTGGCACAGCCTGGATTTTCGGTCATCAGAAACCCTTTTACAATCCCCGCCGAATTTTCCGGGGGCAGTTTCAGGGGATGATTGAGGTGGAATACCTGGCCAAAGCCGGGATTTACCGAAAAACCAAAATTCATCCGGAGGATATTACCGACACCAACCCGAATGCCCGCAGACTGGCACACCAGATGCAGTTTGCGGAGATACTGCCCAAATAAACCGGGTGGCCGGGCGTAGCAAGTTCCATCCGCAGGAACTGCAATATGAAATGGCTGGAAATTACCGTTACCGTCACCACAGCAGCAGACACAGCCGAACTGGCGCAGGAACTGGTCGGCGATATATTCTATGACCGGGGATTTTCCGGTCTGGCCATCGACGGGCCCAATCCGCTGCGCCAAGGCGGTTATCAAATTGCCGTCAGCGGCTATATCGCTGTGAACGCAGCCGCAGCCGAAAAACAGAAACAGATCCGGAAAGCGGCCAACCGATTGGCGGAAGGTCACAGCTTTACCTGCCACGTCCTTTCCCGCCAGTTGGATGATCAGAACTGGGCCAACGCCTGGAAAAAACATTTCTACCCGCAAAAAATCGGCGAAAAAATTGTGGTCAAACCGACCTGGCGGGATTACACGGCCGAAGCCCAAGAAATCGTGATCGAACTGGATCCGGGTATGGCCTTTGGCACCGGCACCCATCCCACGACCCGTATGTGCGTGGAGAAAATCGAACATTACCTGACAAACGACGGAGCTTTCCTGGATATCGGAACCGGTTCCGGATTGTTAATGATCGTCGCCGAAAAAACAGGGGCCGGCCGCATCTGCGGAACGGACAATGACCCGGTGGCCATCCGGGTAGCCCGCGAAAACCTTCAGGGCAACCACATCCCTGCCACCCATTATGAATTATACCAGGGCGACCTGGTTAATGGTGTACGAGGCCGGTTTGATTGCATTTCCGCTAATATTCTCACCGAGGTCATTATTTCCCTGATACCCATGATTCCTCCTTTACTGAAGCCGGAAGGATATTTCATCTGCTCCGGAATCACTGTAGCCGGAAAACATATGGTGGAAAAAACGCTTCATAAACAGAAATTCCAGATTGTTGACGACCACACCGAAGATGAATGGGTTTGCCTGGTAGCCACCAAGGCGGCGGCACCGCTGTAACCAACTCTGCCGCTGCTGATGCATAGACTCAGGAACGAACAATGAAAACCATTTCGGAAGCCGGTACAAAATCCACCACTTTCTTCATGGCCGAAAGTTTTTCTTGCAGTACCCGGCAGGTAACGGCGTGGGGATGACCGATACCGACAGCTCGTCCTTGGCGACGGGCGATCCTTACCAGCTCCTCCAATTGATGGGCAATGTAATCCGGCTCCAGCGAGTTATCCAGAAAAACATCCCGTTCGGCAAACGGTACCTGAAAAAGCCGGGCAGACGGACGACACAAGGTATTGGTCGTGGTACGGCTGTCGATAAAAAAACAGCCATGTTTTTTCAATACGGTGAAAATTTGATACAACTGCGTAGAGACGGCTGTCATCCGGGAACCCATATGGTTGTTCACCCCTGTAATATGAGGAAAATCCGCCAAATTGGTCTCCAGTTGCCGCAAAAGCGCATCGGGAGACATGGTGGTAAGCAATACGCCCGGCCCGGGATCGACAACCGGATATTCCACCGGCTCCATCGGCAAATGGAGCATAACTTCGATCCCGCATCCATAGGCGGCACAAGCAACTTTCTTACTGAACGGACCATGGGGCAGAATGGAAAAGGTTAAGGGAATCCTGCAGGACAGAAATTTTTGGGCAATGTGAAGGTCATACCCCAGATCATCAATAATAATTGCGATTTTCGGTTTTTCGCCCGGCGGCAGGGGGCGTTTTCCGGAAGGAGAAAGCGGTGCATCCCGATCGGGATAAATTTCAAACACCGGGCTCGAATTTTTTTTCGTCTCTGAAGGTGCGGGCAAAAAAATATCGGCCGGTTTACGATCCAGCAAATAAATTGCGACGGCTCCGGCAATAATCACTATCCCCGTTAAAATAACGGCACTCAGAAGAATTTTTGCCAAATGACGCGGGAGTGAATCCTTCGGCAAGGGTTTTTTGCGGGAAAAAGTCTTTTTTTTCAAACCAAGGCCTCAGTGTCCGATAAAATTCAGTCTGCGCTGTCAGTCCGTCCCAGATTTTTAAATATCTCATAGGAAATCAAAGCGTCCAGCGCCCGGTTCACCTGGGAATCGGCCAGGAGCGTTTCCTGATCAAGATCACTGTAACGGGTCTGGCCCAGATTCTCGTCCTTATCCGTATCCTTCTTTGTCTTATCTTTATCCGTATCTCCTTTTTTGGGTTTTGCCTCCAGATGATTTTTCAGATCTTTCTCGTGCAAAATGGGTTTGGACCGGCTTTTGTCTTTTTCCAATATCCTGTATTCGACGATGATATCCGGCATAATTCCTTTGGCCTGAATGGACCGATCATTGGGCGTATAATAACGGGCAATCGTAAACTTGATACCGGAACCATCCCCCAGCGGTTTTACTGTCTGCACCGATCCTTTTCCAAAAGACTGGGTCCCGACGATCAGGGCCCGATTGTGGTCCTGCAGGGCGCCGGCCACAATTTCTGACGCACTGGCACTGCCACCGTTAATCAAAACTACAATGGGGTAATCCCGTTTTACTTCATCCTTGTGCGCCCGGTAGATTTCCTCATCACGACGCTCCTTTACGGAAAGGATTTTTCCCTCCTCCAGAAACAGGTCTGAAATGGAAATCGCCTGATCCAGCAAACCACCCGGGTTGTTGCGGAGATCAAGAATCAAGCCTTTTAATTTCCCCTTTTCTCCCTTTTGAAGTTCCGCCAGGGCCTCCAGCAGCTCATCCGTCGTATTTTCCTGAAAATTGGTCACCCAAACATACCCGTACCCCGGTTTGATCATCAGCCATTTGACACTGACAATGGGAATCACATCACGGGTCAAATTAAAATGAAGCGCTTCGGGCTCGTCCGCCCTAATAATGGTTAATTCTACTGAAGTCCCCTTTTCGCCACGCATATGCTTGACAGCTTCCCACATTTCCATCTCTGAGGTCGGTTCTCCATCAATCTCAGTTATAATATCCCCTGGCTTTATCCCCGCCCGATAGGCCGGAGTGCCCTCAATCGGAGAAACCACTTTTAAAACATTTTTGGGCATGGTAATCACAATACCGAGGCCTTCGAACTCCCCCTTGGTGTCGGTCTGCAACTCTTCAAAAACATCCGGGGGCAAAAACTGCGAGTGCGGATCAAGACTGCGGACCATTCCCTGTATGGCAGACTGAATTAGCTCCTTGGGCTCCACCGGGTCCACATAGTCTTTTTCAATTTCTTCGATAATGGAAGAAAACAGCTTGAGTCCTTCGTAGGTTTCGTCGCTGTTCGCCGACAGGCTCCGATAAAATCCGGCGCCCACTGTTATCAGACAAGCCGCAACGAGAACCGAAGCACTGATGTGCAACCATTTTTTTGTTTTTTTCTGCATACATTCTTCCTTTATATCGGATGTTTATTGGTCCCTTTACCAACGAGGCCGTCATCCCGTGTCAAGCCAGGGGAGAGGGTTGACCGGCGATCCTTTATGACGAATTTCAAAATAAAGCGTCGGCCCTGTCATCGACACGGTCTCTCCCACTGTTCCGATAACTTCTCTGGTCTCAACAGGGTCCCCTTTTTTTTTGAACAATTCCTTGGCATGGGCGTATACCGTGTAATACTTGTCCCCATGATCCACAATCATCATATTGCCATACCCTTTAAACCAACTGGCATACAAAACTTGTCCCCGATAAACGGCTCGAATCGGCGCTCCCAATGAGGCACTGATATCAATACCACTGCGAAAATTTTCAACATTTAACTCCCGATTGGTATATTTTCCAAACTTTGTAATGATTGTACCCTTTACGGGCATTCTGAGCAACCCTTTGCGAGCGGAAAACTCCCCGGACAAATGATTCTTCAGTCGATCGGGTTCCAGATAAAGAGAAGCTATGGTCTGATCAAGCTCCCTGGCCGCCTCCTGGAGAGATTGCAGCGCAGCTTTTCGCAAAGATTCTTTCTCCCGGATATCGGCAAGAAATCCTTGCCGTTTTTCTTTCTCCCGGTTCATTTTGCGAATCTGCAAACGGAGTTCTTCTTCTAAAGCGCTTTTTTCTTCTTGTTCCGCATGCAAATTTTCTATCAAGGTGGCCAAACGGGCCCGATCTTTTAAATACCGGGTTAATACAGCCTCATCATGTTCACAAATAAAGGCGATATCACGCTTGGTTTTTAAAAACGCGTAGACGGATTCAGCCGTGGCCAGAACCTCCATCTTTCCGATAAGATTCAGCTTATAAAGAGCCACCAGACGCCGGGATGCCTGAAACCGATTGTTTGCGATGCGTTGTTCCAGCGTTTTAATTTCCCCGTTTATGGTCTTGATCTCTTTCTCAAGAGCCTCGGTCTTGACCTGTAACCGATTGACAAGCGTGCTGACGTTATGCAGAGAATGATCGATCTCATCCAGCCGTTGCAGCAGTTCTTTTCCCCGGCGGCTATACTCTTTCAGATCTTTTCGATGACTTTCAATTTTGCGATTGATGGTTTCCGCTTTTTCTTTAAGCTCCGAAAGTTCCCGGGCAGCGTTTGTCAAGCGTACGTATTCTGCTCGATTTCGAATATATCCTTCCAGACCCTGATAAGATATCTTGAACCAGCCATCAACAGAATCCAGAACGACCACTCGCGTTCCTTTTTTTAACACGGTCAGGCGGCTGGCATTCAGGGAAGGGGCGTTGCGTACATTCAACAAGCGGGCGGTGATCGTACCGGTCGTGGCGCCCTGGCACCGATACTGCCCCCCCCCGAAGACAATCAGGACAACCAACAAAAAAATACCGGCTACCTGCTGCTTAAAAATTGTTTTAACGAAATATAACATCCCAGCCATCCGGTAAGCATACTGCCAGTGATTATCATCACGGAAACGCTCAAGGGAAAAAACCGGAGCGTGAAAAAATAACTGGTAATACCCAAATCAACGCTTGAAGATATAAGCGTAAATGACAGGTATAGAACGATAATCCCGCCCAATCCGCCGATGGCGCCCTGCAGTAAGCCTTCGATATAATAAGGCGTTTTTATAAAACGATCCGTAGCGCCCACCAGCCGCATAATTTTCAGCTCCTCGTTTTTCGAGTAAAACAGAAGTCGAATCGTATTGGCCACGATAAACACGGAAGCCATAAAAAAAACGACACACATCATAATGCCCGCCAGCCGAAAAAGCGTTAAAATTCCCGTAAACCGTTTCAGCCAGTTCTTGCCGTATTCCACATCGGCCACCAGATGACTGGATTCTATATGAATGGCCAGCATTTCAATTTCCTTCCAGCTCTTCCCCGCAGTGTCAATCCTTACTTCAAAAGCATCCGGCAGAGGATTGCGATCCAGATTTTCCAACAGGGACTGCTGCCCTTCCATCCGGCTTTTCAATCGCTCCATCGCTTTTTCCTTGGAAATAAACCGAATGTCGTTTACGCCGTTCATCTGCTTGATTTTCTGCCCCAGATGGTCGATTTCCGGCTGTGGCAAATCGTCTGCCACATAGACAATCATCCGGATTCCTTCTTTCCAGGAGTCCATCAAAGCCTTGGCATTGGTCAAAAAAAGCACAAAAGTACTGACAATCAGAACGGACAGCGCGATGGTAATAATTGTTACCAGATGCAGAAAAAGATTGCTTTTTAAATCCTGTAGAGCCCGTTCCAGGCTGACACTGATCATAAGAGCTGCCTTGTTATTCCTGTAACCGCCCGTCACGCAACTGAATTTCTCTGGCCGCCGTCTGCGCAATCAAGTCCTTGTCATGGGTGGCGATAATAATGGTCGTTCCCCGTAAGTGGAACTCCTTCAAAAGGCGCATAATCCCTTCGGCGGAGGCATCGTCCAGACTTCCGGTAGGCTCGTCCGCCAGGATAATTTTGGGGTCACCGGCAATGGCCCGGGCAACCGTTATTTTCTGTTGCTCCCCGCCGGAAAGGCTGGGCGGATAAGCGCTCATCCGGCTTTCCATTCCCACGGTCCGCAAAACACTTTTGACTTTCTTGGCAATATGGCTCTTTTTATGCCCGGCAATCTCCAGAACCAGGGAGATGTTCTCATAGACGGTTTTTCCGGGAATCAGATTGTAATCCTGAAAAATAATCCCGAACAGCCGGCGCAGATAGGGTATCTTATCCCGCTGGATGCGGGACAGATTCATACCGTCAATCAATACTTGTCCGTCGGAGATGGACTCTCCCAGGTAGAACAGTTTCATCAGAGTAGTCTTGCCGGCGCCGCTGGGTCCGCTGATAAAAACAAATTCACCCCGGGCAATATCAATGGTTATATCGGACAGGGCGGTTTTGGAACCGTAGCGCTTATACAGGTGAAACGTCCGTATGATCGGATGACTGTCTTCCATGGGCCTGATAATGTGTTTTCCCGCTTTTTTCGTTTACCCGACGGTTGACAGACATTACCACAATCCCGCGGCAATTGTCAAAACCAATCCTGTAAGGAAACAACCCCGGAAAAAAAATCAGCCACTTGTGCTTTGGAGATATTCTTACCGATAAATTCAGCGGAAAGGCTATAATAAGCAGATATTCCGGTTTTCCTCAGCGGTTTTCCCAGTAAAGGGCCATCCGGGAAAGAATATGCGCGATTTCATCCAGCCGGACATATACCCGCAGGCCGTCCTGATAGGCATCACTGACCGACTGACTCTCGTACTGGTTAAAATGGTTGCCCAGCAGCACCGGCATATGGCATTCCTTCTGCAGATTGTGGAAGGTGTCCATAATCTGTTTTTCAAAATCGGCATACAACCGCAGGCCGGGGCCGGTTTTTTCAATCATGATCGGCCGCCCCAGTCCATGCAGCACCAGCGCATCCGCTTCCCCCGACTCCAGAATCGCCCGGCCCACGCTTTCCAGAAGCTCTAACGGCAACGACCCCATACCGGCTGCGCCCAGATCTACGGGGTTCCTTGTCGAAGCCCGAACCGGCAACCCGGCCTGATGCAATTTTTCCTGCAGTTCCGGGCTGAACTCGGGAACAGACAAACCCTCGTTTTCCAGCAGATCGCACAAAGGAACCCCCCAGGACCCCCCGTAAGTCATGATGCCGACCCTTCGCCCCTTCATGGGCGGCAGTTCAATAGCGGCATGGGCCAGGGGGACCAACAACTCCATGGTGGGGGAAACGATAATATTCAACTGCCGGAACAACCCCTGGAAAACAGCGTCGGATCCGGCCATGGCGGCCGTATGGCTCCGGGCGGCCCGGGAGCCCCCCCGGGTCTGACCTCCTTTGAAAACAACAAGGGGCTTTTCTTTGCCTACACGGGCGGCCAACTCCCGGAAACGCTGACCGTCCCGAATGGACTCCAGATACATGACAATCCCCTTGACCTGCGGATCCTGGCCGTAATATTCGAGAAAATCGTTTACCTGCAAATCGCATTCGTTACCGGTCTGGATAAATTTACCAAACCCCATGTTCCGTTCAAAAGAGGAAATCACCAGGTCAAACAGGGCATATCCGCCCTGACAGACGGCCGCCAAGGGCGTCGGTTTCAGCGCCCGCCGTCCCATCGCATCCGAAGCGGTAACCGTCGTATTATAATTTTTAAACAGATTAAAGGCCCCGCCCACATTGGGCCCCACGATCCGCATGCCGAAAGACCGGGCCGTCTCGGCCAGCTTTTTCTCCCGCTCGCCGCCGGTTTCCACCGATTCGCCGAAGCCGGCGGTGATAATGGTCAGGGCCTTGACGCCCTTTTCCCCGCAACCGGCGACCACTGTTTCGATGGCCTGTTCCGGCACAGAAGCGATAGCGGCCTCCACCGGCTCCGGAACATCCCGGATGTCTTTATAGGCGGTCAGATTGAAAACTTTCTCCGCCCGGTTGTTCACCGGGATCACTTTTCCGGGATAGGGTTCCCCTTTCTCGGTACTAAGTCCCGGCATGCCGCCGCCGGTCAGCCCCAGCATAACAAAATAGCCCCAGGTGCCCGGACGATCAGTCGCCCCGATAACGGCAAGGGATTGCGGTTGAAAAAAGGAATCGAGGGGATGGGCACTGTTCATAAAACGCCTCTTTTTCTGACAAGTGGGTTCCGTATCGGCTCCGGCTATTGCACAGTCACTTCGTCGCGCAATTTCCCGGTCAATATCTCCGCCGCCTCCTCCACCATCTCCAGCAGAATTTCCCGGGCCGGTTTGATCTCGTGAATCAGCCCGGAAATCTGGCCGGCAAAACCGGAGACATATTCCTTTTGCTCCGCCTGAACAAAGCCCCGGATCAGGGCCGAAGAAAGCATCACCTGAATGGGAAAGGGCAGGGCCTCCAGACCGGAGGCATCCCAGCGATCGTGGAGCTTGCAGGTGTTTACCCGGGATGTCTTACCGGTATACAGTTTGCTCACCCGGGTCCCCTCATCGGAAGACTCCAGAATGCGCTGCTTGCAGAGATCCATGGCACCCCCTTCTTCGGAAGCCAGAAAACGGGTCCCCACCCAGACACCGACGCACCCCATGGCCAAAGCCGCGGCCAATCCCCGGCCGTCCCCGATTCCGCCGGCGGCCAGCACCGGTACCGGCGCGGCCGCATCTATGGCCTGCGGCAACAGCGCCATGGTCCCCACCCGGCCGGTATGGCCGCCCCCTTCGTGCCCCTGGGCCACCACGAAATCCACGCCCGAGGCCGCCACCCGGCCGGCATTTTTGGCATTGCCCACGACCCCCAGCACTTTCATGTCCACGGCATGGGCATCATTGACCATAAAGCCGGGATTGCCCAGCCCGGCGCAAAAAAGCGGGACCCGTTCCTCAAGGCAGATATCAATGGCCTCCTTGGCATGAACAGTGACCAGGTCCGACCGGACCATCAGGTCCAGCTCGGGCAGCCCCAGTTCCTCCTTCAGGGAATAATACCAGTCCAGATACTTCTGCGGCAAGGCGTCCAGCATCTGCTTTAAAGGGACCTCTTCATCCCCCATGGCGCCCACCGGCAAATTCTTCGGTAGCAGCAGATCCACGCCAAAGGGTTTGTCGGTCAGCGACTTGATTTCCCGAATGGCCTGACGCAGCTCCTCCAGGTTGAATCCGGCGCCACCCAGCACGCCCAGCCCGCCGGCCTCGGAAACCGCCACCACCAGTTCCACCGGCGCACCGTTGGGTTCGCCGATCAGGGTCGGTCCCATGCCGGCACTGATAATGGGATACTCGATGTTGAGAAGATCGCACAGTTTGGTACGAAGCACGCGTTTACCCATAACTCCCCCTTTTACAGACGGTCATTGCGAAAACCAAGGTATCGGATTTGCTATCATAACGAAAGCTGCAAGTTTCTGTCAATATTTTTCAGCATCTTCCCACGCCCGGGGCAACACCCGCGAAGGGGATATGCGGACCGATCGGCTGCCGAAAAAATCTTGACAATCCCGGGAAAAACCGGCAGGGTTTATATAAGTAACCAGTGGTTACCTTCGCCGGCAACAATTCCGTCGAAAAAGCCGCCGCTTATATCCCGCGCGGACCTATTTTCAGGAGATCATATGCCGCAACTGGAAGAAACCATAAAAACCGCCGCCCGGGGACTCGGTGTTCAAGTCGTCGGCCTCGCCGGCCCGGAACGCCTGCAGAGCGGCCCGCCTTCCATTGATCTGAACTACAGTCTGCCGGGAGCCCGCTCTTTTATCTCGCTGGTGTTGCCCATGGACCGGTCGGCCATTTATCGGTTTTTGTCCAAAGCCACGCCCGCGCCTCATAATCTGGATCAATACCGCAGCTATCAGAAACTGTTTCATATCGGCCATAAACTGGCCGAAATCATAAGAAATAAAGGGTATGAAGCCAAGGCCCTGCCGTTGAGCGCGGATTACCGCCGGGATCTCTATGTCTTCAACCCCCGCCCCGCCTTTTCTCTCCGCCTTGGCGCCATTGCCGCCGGCGTGGCCGCCTTCGGCTGGTCGGGCAATGTCATGACCCGGGAATACGGAGCCGCCATCTATCTGGGAGGTGTGGCCACCACGGCGGTCCTGCAGAGCGACCCCCTGCTGCCGGCCGACTATTTTCTTAAAAATTTCTGCGACCGCTGCCGCCGATGCGCCCGCGCCTGCCCGGCCCGCATGTTCGCAAGCAAAACGCCGGATTACCTGCTGTTCAACCGGGAACTGCATCAGCGGGCCCGGCACCGCAATATCGACCTTTGCCACACCTCCTGTTTCGGCCTGCACAGCCTGAGCCGGGACAAAAAATTCACCAACTGGGGACTGCACTGGATCACCGACTGGGTGGAACACGAACCATCCCCGGAAAAAAAATACGCCCTGCGCAAAGACATGTTCAAGCGGGGCCTGACCACCGGCGATTCCGAGCCCCGCTTTGACGTCCTGCGCCGGTTATGCAGCCTGCTCTGGCCGGAAAAAATTTTCGCGGATATTCCGGAGGTAAAGGATTTTCCCGACAATGAAGCCGAAGGCATCGCCATTCTGGCCGAACTGCTTCACCGGATCGGTGTCCGAGGCATTGACGATTATCCCATTTCTGTCATGTGCGGTCACTGCGCCATTATCTGCGGGCCGGACCTGGAAGAAACCCGGCAGCGGTTCCGCACCCTGATGCAGTCCGGACTGGTAGTTCCCGGCCCCGGCGGGAAGATGGTCAGGGCGGCCACCTTTGCCGAGGCGCAGAACATCCGCCGGCGCTATCCCCTGCAGATCCCGTTTTCCCGAAAATTGCGGGACGCCGTACGCACCATCATCCTCTGGCACCGCCACTATTTCGGCTATGAGTGGCGCTCGCGCCGCCGGCACCGCATCTATCGCCAAAAACTGCAAAAAGCGATAAAAACCGCCGCCAGAACCTGATGCCCGCAGCAATGAATTTTGGCAAGCGGAATGTAATGGCCGGGATAAATTCCGCGCTGCCGCGCTGCCTGCGATCTTGACAATCCCGCCGATCTTCGCTATAAATAAATTAAAAATCCGATGAACGGCACTGCGCGACAGGGGCGGGCGCCATGGCTGGGGCGGACACCTTCTCGACCATTCCGGAAATGCGTTTTTCCCACCGGCCCATCGGCTGTATCTTTTCTCGGCCTGGCTGAAACCACTGGCAGCGGAGAAGACCATGGGAAAATACTCCGAAAACATTATCGCTGATTATCTGATCAACAACGCCACCAACTGTCCGGACCACACCCTGGTTACCTGCGGCGATGTCCGGCGCACCTGGTCGGAAATCAACGACCGGGTCAACCGGCTGGCCCAGGGCCTGCTGGGCATGGGTATCGGCAAAAACGAAAAAATCATATTGCTGTTTTATAACCGGCCGGAGTTTCTCGAGGCCAACTGGGCCATCCAGAAAATCGGGGCCATCCCGGTCCCCATGAATTACCGCTTTACCGCCCGGGAAGTGGCCCACCAGGTAGCGGATGCCAACGCGGTGGCCTTTTTTCTGGAAGAAGCGCTGCTCCCGGCGGTCCAGGCCGCCCGGCCGGAGCTGGGCAGCATCCGCCGTTTCATCTGCCTTTCCTCCGATCCGCCGAAGCATATGGACAGCTTCGAAACGATTATCCGGAGCCATTCTTCCATTGAACCCCAGATTCCCACCCGTCCGGAAGATACCTGTGTCATGATCTATACCGGCGGCACCACCGGCCTGCCGAAAGGGGTCATGCTCTCTTATGGCGCCCACCTCGACATGTTCGCCGCCTATTTCGCCCGGACCATCGCTACCCTGCTGGGCACCCGGCTCAGCCCGGAACAGCGGACGAAAGCGGCGGCCCTTTCCCCACTGCCGGGATCGGGCCTGAGCCTCCGCCTGCTGCAGACCGTCCCTTTCCGAAAACTTCTGGGCAGCGCGCCGGTGGAACGATTTCTCCGCTGGCGCCTGACCCAAAGTCTGCGTCGCCCCTATCTTCTGACCCGGCTCTATAAAAAGGAGATCCGGTGGATGATTCCCACCCTGCCCTTTTTTCACGCCGCCTCCTATCAGATGACCCTGCTCTTTGCCATGTTCGCCCGCAACACCGTGGATCTTTCCCCCGCCCCGGCCTTTAGCCCCGCCGAAACCCTGGCCCGGGCGGCGGCCTTCCAGCCGATGGTCATGGCCAATGTCCCCACCGGCTGGAAAAAGCTGATGGACTGCCCGGAAATCGATCGGTATGACCTGCGCTCCATTCTCCTGGGCATCACCGGCGCCGGGGTGGCCCCAATCTCGTTGAAACAAAAAATGCTGGAAAAAATTCCGGGCATGATGATCATGGACGCCTTCGGCCAGACGGAGATGACGCCGATTACCTCCCTCCGTATCGATACTGCGGCGGACAGCTTGACGGAACGATCCGTGGGCCGTCCCATCGTAGAAACCCGGATTGTCGACGAAGACGGCCAGGATGTGGCTCCTGGAGAAATCGGGGAAATCGTCTACCGCGGCTCCACCATGATGAAAGGCTACTATAACGACACGGAAAAAACCCGGGAATCCTTTCTGGGCGACTGGTTTCGCAGCGGGGATCTGGGATATTTCGATGAAAACGGTGAAATCCGGGTGGCCGAGCGCAAAAAAGAATGCATTTCCAGCGGGGGAGAAAAAATTTTCCCGGGCGAGGTGGAAGAAATCCTGGCCGAACACCCCAAAGTCGATCAGGCCTGCGTAATCGGGATTCCGGACGAAACCTGGGGCCAGTCGGTCCGGGCCGTACTGGCCCTGAAACCCGGGGAAGAAGCCACTGCCGAGGAAATCCTGGATTTCTGCCGGGAGCGGCTGGCCGGTTACAAAAAGCCGCGCAGCGTGGTGTTCGTGGAAGAATTCCCCGTCTCTCCCGTGGGCAAGGTGCTGCGCCACAAAATCAAGGAACTGTATGGAAAATAATTCGCCTTTATCCGGCCAGGCCGATGTCATTGTCGTCGGGGCCGGCATCGGGGGTTTGACCGCCGCCGCGCTGCTGGCCGGGGCCGGACGGCGCGTCACCATTTTCGAAAAAAATGATTATATTGGCGGGGCCTGCTCGTCTTACCAAAAAGCGGGCTATACCTTCGACCGGGCGGTACACCTGTTTACCTCCGGCTTGAACGGCCCCTTTGGAGACGTCTGTCGCCGACTGAACATCACCGACCTTGAGTTTGTCCGGCGGGTCAACCGCAACACCGCTGTCAAAGTCTACGGCCGCCCCGGCTACATCCCCTATCATCCGGACCTGGCCACCCTCCTCCGGCCGGCCGGGTCATTTCTCCGCCGGCGCCTGTCTTCGAAAAAATCGGCCCGCCCCGGTACCGGCCAGACCACCGGCGAAAAAAACCCTTTACAGTTATCTTCCCGCACGGCAATCGAAGCCGCCCGCATTGCCGCCGAAGTCCTGACCATGGGACGACGCCGCCTGAAAGCGCTTTATGAAAACGACCTCACAGTCACCCAGTGGCTGAACCGGAGAACCAAAGACCCTTTGATTCACGGGGCGGCGGCCTTTCTGCTGGCCGGGATGTTTGCCATTTCCCCCCGGCGGGCCAGTGCCGCCGAGACGTTTTACTGCTTCAAGCAGGAAATGCTTTCCCGGCAGGGCTATCAATACCCGGCCAGGGGCGGGGCCCAGGCCATTCCCGACGCCATTGCCCGCGCCTTTCAGCGGCTGGGCGGCACCATTTCCACCGGCAGCCGGGTGCAGAAAATCGCCGTGGCCGATCATGCCGTCCAGGGTGTGATCGTGGATGGTCAGCTTATCAAGGCACCGGTGGTCATCAGCAATCTGGACATCCGCATGACGGTTTCCCACCTGGTGGGGGAAGCCTACTTTACCGCCGACTACTACAACCGCATCAACGCTCTGCAACCCTCTCTTTCAGCCATGACCTTCAAGCTCGCCCTGAAAAAACCGCTCATTGACGGCTGGGGCTTTGTCAACCTCTACCACCCCACCTTAAACGACTGGAAAGGCAAATACGGTCCAGACGCCCCTGTCTCCAACGGATTCTTCGGACCGGTCCTCAGCAACCTTGATCCGGCTGCGGCACCACCGGGCGGGCAGACGGTCATCTTCGGCACCATCACCCCGGCTCGCTGCCCGGACTGGAAAAAATGGCAGGAAGTATACTGGGCCGACCTGAACGAATTTTATCCCGGCCTGGAAAAGCAGGTGGCCTTCATGGATGTTTCCTTTCCCCGCGACATAACCGGCATGACCGGCAAGCCCGCCGGGCCCGTGGAGGGACTGGGACTGATGCCGGAACAGGTCGGCCACAACAAACCCTCTTCCAGTCTGCCCATCACCGGTCTTTATGTCACCGGCGACACCGCCGGCAAAAGCGCCCACGGCATCGGCACTCAGCTGGCCTGTCAAAGCGGTCTCCAGCTGGCCGAGGCCCTGCTGGGCCAATTCGATCTAAATAAAATCTGAAAATCCGGAAAGAGAAATACCGGAAAGAAACAGCTTCTTGCCCCACCGCCGGACGATCACAGCAACAGGATTTTTCCGGCCAGACGGGCCGCGACTCTTTCGTCCAGAAGCAGGCCCGCGGAAATTTCGACCCACCGGGCCAGGGTCTCCTTATCTGCACTGGTTATTGTCTCCGGCGTTTTGCCCACATGGGCGGAAATCTGCCGATTCAGAAACTGGGCGGTCATGGAGCCGAAATGGGGTTGAATGACTTGAAACACCTGCCGGTAAAAGGAGGACTCCGGTTGATCCCCGCCAACAGCAACCGGTTTTTTCGCCGCTTCAGCATTGAGGTCGATGCAGTAATATTTGAAAATGAGATGGCCGATCTTGATTTCGTCTTTATCTTTTAATTCGGTCCGTTTAATCTGCACATCATTTACAAAGGTTCCGTTGGTGCTGCCGTAATCCGTGATGGCCGCCTTTTGGCCGCTGATGACAATCTCGGCCTGTTTTTTGGAAACATAGGATTTATCAAGAACAATGTCGCAATCGCTGTCCCGCCCCAGAACCATCCGTTTCTGGTGAAGACCAACAACACTGCCCCGCTCCGGTCCGTTCAGAAACACCAGAAACGATCCCCTTTTCCGGCCGGAATAAAGGCGCTGTTCATCCACATCAAACTTTTCCCGGGGCAAAAAATCCAGATCATCCTCGGTCACCTGAAGCGTGGCTTCAATCCCTCTTCTTGTCATATCCCCTCCGCAATTGAAAGGTTGCCGGCATACGGCGTATACCTTCGAATACCTTCTACCGGTTGCAGTCGCTTTCCCATTATATCAGCGTTTATAAAAACATGATATGATTCTGAAAATTATACCATAGTTTTCATTTTCAGCACAATCCGAATTTTATCCCGACAAAAAGGTATCGTTTGTGTACGCTGCAGTTTACACGGTATCGATTCCTTATCCGGCAGTATCGGGAAAAAAAGTCTGCCAACGGCCGTTCCGCATGACCAGGCGGGAAACCACGGTGGTATCAACTTTCTGTTTATAGCCTTCCAACACATAATCGGGATCCCACGGCAGCAGCACCCCATAGGTCTCTTCTTCCATAAAAGGCTGAGGCAATACGGGAAAAATCGTTTTCCCCCGGGCATGGTCCAGCAACTGCGCAATCGTATCAAAGCGGGAGATTTCCAGCAGAGTTTTCAAAGTGGGCGGCATCAGCATCATCTGCCCGGCCTCATGACCGGTGAGGGCCTGGGCAGGGGTCATCCAGGTTGCCTCCACCATTTCGTGATTATCATACTCTGCCCGCTGGGCAGCGGGCATAACCGCCAAAAAAAATCGGGTGTCAAATCGTTTGGCCTCAATTTCCGGAGTAATCCAGCGGGCATAGGGAATCAGCCCGGCAAAATCCAGGCACAGGGAAAATGTTTCCGCCAGAACCGGCAGACTCACGGAGGTGTCATACACCCGCTCCCGGTAATCATTGCTGACCACGGCCGGACTGCCGTCGCTGCCGACAGCCAGCAGCACCCCCGCCTCTTCAAAGGTTTCCCGCACGGCACAAGCATACAGGCCCAGTGCTTTGTCCTCTTCCAGTTCCGGCTCCTGAAGCCGCCGCCGGGCCGCCGCCCCGTCAAAGCCGGCGGTAAAATTCGCCAGCCGCCCATCACAGTCCGCCGCATCCATTCGACCGCCGGGAAAAACATAAGCGCTGGCCATAAAATTGTGTCCCCGGCTCCGCTTCATGAGATAAACGGTGAACCCGGAAGGTGTCTCCTCCCGCAGCAGAATCACCGTGGCTGCATCCAGAACCGGGGCTGCCTCCGTCATGGGCCCTCCTTCCTCATTTCTGTATCATGTAGCTCACACGTTTGATGGCTTACCCAAAATCCGTTTTGCGAAGGGCCGACACCTTAACAGGATCTATTATTATAAGGCTATTTGCAAAAACGATAATGATGTGTGTAAACAGCCACCTCAACGCAGCCCCTTGCAGCGCAGCCGAGCCAAACGGTCGCTTGCGGGAGAAGCCGCCGGACTGTTTAAGCCCCGACGAACGGAGGGGCGAGTTTCCGGCAGTGCCGCAAGCGCTCGTTTGGCGAGGGAAGCCGAAGGCCAAGCTGCAGGCGCCCTTTCTTTTGCATACTTTTCTTTGGGCGCGCAAAGAAAAGTATGAATAAACCATAATTTGTTACTTTCTGCAAAAAAGAAACACCTCTATTAACCAACCCGCAGGCGCTGCTTCAACCGCGTGTAGCGCGCCGCCACGCTGTTGTTGGCCACACAGATTCCCAGCGCCTTTTTCGTGCCCACCAGCACCACCAGTTTCCTTCCCCGGGTAACCGCCGTATACAAGAGATTGCGCTGGAGCAGAATATAATGCTGAGTCAGCAGCGGCAGCACCACTGCCGGGTATTCCGAGCCCTGGGATTTGTGCACGGAAATGGCGTAAGCCAGAACCACTTCATCCAGGTCGGCAAAATCATAGGCCACCCGCCGGCCGTCCATATTCACCACCACTTCCCGGGCGTCGTGATCAACACCGGATATACGCCCGATATCGCCGTTAAACACCTCCCGGTCATAATTGTTCCGGA
>CAZWCS010000030.1:0-36840 GCA_964632805.1 uncultured Desulfobacterales bacterium | reverse complement strand
AGAAAGCGACGCCGGGAGATATCGGTCAACAGCTGGCGTCATCCGAGCAGGCTGGTATTGCCGGCAAAAAAGACTTTCCGGGCCAGCGTCGGCGGCAGCAGGCCCACCCTTACCAGACTTTCCGGCCGCAGCGTGTGGCCAAATCCGCCGGAAAGGACCACCCGGTCAATCAGTTCGCCGGCTTCCTGGATGAAAATATCAATCGCGGTCCGCACCGGGCTCTTGGCCAGTTGCACTTGACGGATGTCCTTCTGGGTAAAATAAAGATCCGTACCATACTGGAAGGCGGGCTGCCCTTCCTGCTCGCATACGGCTGCAGCTACTTCCGGAGATAAATGATCGGTATTCTCCGGACGGACCATGCGTCCGTTACTCTCCACTACCCCCAGCACCAGCAGGCAAGCCACCAGATCGAACATGCCGCTGCCGCAGATTCCCCGCGCCGGAGCGTTACCGATCGTGGAAAAAGTCAGCCGATCACCGTCGGTTTCCACGGCGTCCACTGCCCCGATTCCCGCCCGCATGCCGCTGGTAATGCCCATGCCCTCGAACGCCGGTCCGGCGGCGGTGGAGGTTACCAGGGTTTTCTGGCCCAGATTAATAGCCAGTTCCCCGTTGGTGCCGATATCGACAAACAATATCCGCGATTTTTCGTCAAAAAATCCTTCACAAACCAGGATCCCGGCGGAGATGTCCGTGCCCACAAAAGCATGGGCCACTGGCGGAACATAAATGCGGGCCGCCGGGTTGATGCCGGTCACGCCGAATATGTCCGCTGCAAAGGTGGTGCCCCCCTGGAGACCCACGGTGAACGGCACCCGGCCCAGCGGCGCCGGATCTATGCCGGCGGCCAGTTGCAGCATGGTGGTGTTGCCGCCTACCACCAGGTCCAAAATCTCACGGCCGTCCACCTGTGCATCCCGGCAAACATCCGTCACCAACCGACTGACACGGTTATCAACTGATTCTTGCAGCTCCCTTAATCCTTCCGGCGTGGAACCGTACTGAATCCGGGTCATCACATCGTGGCCCCGTTTGATCTGGGGGTTTAAAGCCGAAGCCGTAGACAAAACGGTTCCTGTAGTCAGGCAGACCAGGCTGACAACAATAGTGGTCGTTCCGACATCTACGGCTACCCCCTTGGGGGAAAAGCTCTCTTGCCAGACCTCCAGGGAGAGGGGCTGGCGGTCTTCATAGAGCATTTTATAATTCGTCCGGTCAGACACCACTTGCACGGCCGGCAGGCAGGGGACCGGCGGGCGGGGAGAGCGATGCCGGTTCCCGGGCCGGGAAAAACCGTCTCCTTCCAGAATGGGATAGGCACTGTCTTCCGCCATATGAGAAAGCAGATGAAAGGTCATATCCTGTTCGGGAATCAATTGACAGGCCAGCCGCACCCCCCTCTTTTCCTCATTTTCACTGATGGTCTCGTGTGGCGTGAGCGGTACGGTTTCTGGGTGTTCCACCAGAATGCGGCATTCGCCGCAGATTCCCTGGCCGTTACAGGGTGTTTCCAGATCGATTCCCGACTGCTGCAAAATTTCATGCAGCGCTTTCCGCCCCGGTTCGGCAGTAATCGTTTTGTGAAACGGCAATATGGTTAAATAAATCATACCGACCTGTCCGGTTATATGGGGTTAAAAAGGATGGTATCCTCCGGATCTTCTGCCAGCGCTTCCAGCGATTTACGCAGACGCCCGGTATTGGCGCTCTCGGGAATCACCACCGCCACCCGCATGGAAAACTCCGGGGGATCCCCTTCACGATAGGGCGGCTCCAGGCTGGTCTCCATTTCCACGATATTGATCTGCCAGGAAGCGAGCAGCTGGGAAGTGCGATAGACGATGCCCATACGATTAATACCTTTCACCCGGATTTCGTAGTTGGGCGCCGGTCCTTTCCGGGGTGCGTCGCCGGTTTTTCCCAGATACAAAAGGGCCACACGCAGGTTGCTTTCTTGGCACAGCCGTTCACAGCGGGCCTGCAAGTCCTTTTGCATGCCCTCTTTATTGCCGGTTATAAGGGCCATGAGACAGAAATGGCGTTCCAGAAAGGTCATCACTGAATCCTGAAAGTCACATCCGCACTCATAGACTTCCCGGGAAACGGCGGATACAATACCGGTAATATTTTCCCCCACTGCGGAGATAACAAAATGCTCTTTCATGACGATTCCTCCCCGAGCAGCAACGGCCGGCACAACCGTTTCAGATCGGCCGAACGGATTTTGTATGAAGCATCATGGACACCGGGATTGAAATAGACGAATTCTGTCTCGGTTATCGCCGGATCCATATATACGGGCAGATCGGTTCGTTGGCCAAAAGGGGGAACACAGCCCACTTCACATCCCACCACTTGACTGACCCGGTCCGGCTTGGCAAAAGAGACCTTCTTTGTCCCGGCGCAACGGGCGACCTGCTTCCAGTCAATACGCCGGTTTCCCGGAAGAACGATAACAATCAAATCGTCCTCCCGGGTCACGGCTACAATGGATTTGATGGTGGCGGCCTCGGTGACTCCGAGAGCTTCGGCCATGGCCGGATTGGTATAAACCGGCTCGTGCGGCAATACTTCGTAGTCAACCGCGTTTTCCGCCAAAAGGCGGTTGATGTTTTCTTTCACTGGCGACATAGTCGTTCCTTGGGGCAAAACTTTTTGGTTTTATAAACTTCCGGCCCTCCCGGTTGTTTTAAACGCCGGGAGTCCCTACAGCCCGGGCAACAATGCGGTGTAAAGGCCCTTCTCTGGTTTCTGAAACCTCCAGTTGGGGTTCCACTGCCCCGGCACCCAGGCATTTTCCTTCAGCCAGATCCCTTACCGTCAACCGGGCATAGGCCCGGGCCTCCGCTTCCACAGTGAACACTCGCTGATTGCCGTCCGCCTGCACGATATATTTGCGGACTTCCCCGGCTTCCTGCACATAAACCACGGCTTCGGCCTCCGTCATGATCAGGCCCACCACCGCTCCGGCGGCATTGGCCACCCGGGCATACTCCGGAAGAATGAAACGGGCGTTTAACGCCCGCGCTACCCGTTCCACAAAATAGCCCGCCGGGGCGCCGATGCCGATTAACGGAAAACGGCTGGCAATGGAAACCGACAGTCCGTGATCTTTTTCTCCCGACAAGGCCTTATCAAAAAACCACCGTCCCCAGGCACTGTCAATGTGTTCCGGCAGACTTTCCTGCGTTTCCCGGGCCAGAAACACCAGCGCTTCTTCCGTGATGGTAGAAACCATGCGTTGTAAGGTTGTTTCAATGAATTTTTCAGGGGTGGTTTGCTGAAGGGCGCAAAATCCGCACAACGCACGGTGGGCTGTCTCCCCGCACCATTGGTCCATGTCCCCGGCGGCATGTAACAGATCCGTAGGGGTTAAGGTGGCCACCCCGATATATTCATTCCGGATCAGGATTTCCGCGTTTAATTGGACCTCGTGATGGACGCCGGTGGTCTGCAAAACCGCGGTCAGACTCTGCGGGCGATCCGCCAGAAACTTGAACAGCCGACGCACCGGCGCTGTTTGCGCTTCCAGTTCCTCGTCCGCCGCGGCTTTTTGCAAAAACCAGTAGACCAGATCGCTTGCTTTCCAGAGGTAACCGCGTTTTTTTTCCAGCCGATCAAAATCTTTTTTTATTTCGGGAAAATCCGTAGCCAGTCGGGCCAGCGGGACCACCCGGTCGGGACCGATTCGGACCGCTCCCTCAGGGTCCTGGCCGATACGGCTGTCACATCCGATTACCGCCGTACGGATTTTGGCCGCCCGCACCGCGGTGGTAATGTCCCCCACCCGGGCACCGGCTTCGGATACCGCCACCCGCCCCTGTTTCATCAGGGCCATGTCGGTGGTCGTTCCGCCGATGTCGATCACCAGGGCATTGTCCGTATGGGAAAAAAACCGGCCGCCGATGGTACTGGCGGCGGGCCCGGACAAAACGGTTTCCACCGGTTTGCGAATGGCTTCTTCCTGCGGCATCAGGGAACCGTTTCCCTTGACCACCATCAAGGGGGCGGTGATCCGCCGCTCTTTCAGCGCTGACTGCACGGCAGCGGTAAACTCGTGCATCACGGCCACCAGCGAAGCGTTCAGGCAGGCGGTGGAAGCCCGCTTGATGGAATCCAGGCGGGTGGACAGTTGATGCCCCAAAACCAGCGGCAAATCGGAAAGCCGGGAAACGGCTTCCTGCACGGCCAGCTCATGGGAGGCATTCAGCGGGCTGAAATAGGCGGATACCGCCAGCGCCTCCACCTCCGCTTTATGGGCGTCGACCCACGCCACAATGCCATCCAGCTCCAGCGGGGCCTGTTCTGCACCCTGGGAAGTATGCCCGCCGCGGAAATATCCCGTAATTTCCGCGGCAAAATTGTCCGCCAAAGCAAATTGATCAATTAACTCCGCATCATAACCGATCAAAATCAATCCGGTTTTGCGGATTTTTCCCTCGGCCACGGAATTGGTCGCCAACGTGGAAGAAATGCCCACCAACTCAATTGCGTCCGGATCGGGAATGTGCAGTTTTTCAATGATATTGGTCACGCCCCGGGCGAGATGGCCGTGGGTGGTCAGGGTTTTCGCCGAGGAAAGTACCTCCTGGGTAGCATAATCCAGAAGGACACCGTCGGTATAGGTACCGCCCGTGTCAATACCCAAAAGATAGTGCGCTTGACTGTCCCGGCAATCGGAATTTGTCATAATATTAAACGTAAAAATCGAACCACCGGCTGTGACCCGGTGGTTCGATTTTTACTTTTTCATCTTTTGTCTGGGTGAATTCGCCTGTGGGCGATCTATTTGATTTTGTTGGCGCTCTGGGCAAAGAAGGCTTCGCCTTCTTCCAGAACCTTGTCAATATCCGCCCGGACATCTTCCGGCACCTTGCCGATGGGGCCTTCATAATTGTCGATGATGTCCCGCGTCTTGGTAATGATCCGGTCTTTCATGGTGGTCCGGCCCTTGGCGTCCCAGTCCTCGTAACTGTCCCGATCCATCAGAGTGGGCCGCCAGTGCTCCCGGAACCATTTCATGGTGTGATCTTCATAGAGGTAATGACCGCCGGGGCCGACTTTGCCGATCACGTCCACCGCCATGGTTTCTGCGGTTACCTCCACACCTCTTTGAATGATCCGGGCCATGCCGACGATCTCATCGTCCAGTACGGTCTGAAAGATATCGCCGGTGATGCCTGATTCCGTATAACCGTTGTCATGGACAAATTCGGCCCCGCTGAGCATGGCGGCATGAATGGAAAAGGTCGCCTCAATGGCCGACTGCGTATCCATGGCCTTGGTGTCGGTGCAACCCGAGGTGGAGAACATGGGCAGACCGCAGAAATGGGCCATCTCGGTCATGGCCGCACTCAGGATTCCCAGCTCCGGCGCACCATAGGAATAAACGGACCGGCGCATATCCAGAATGGACTGAACCCCGCCCACGATGACACAGGTGCCGGGATTGATCAGCTGGGCCACAACCACTCCCACCATGGCTTCGGAAAGGCCCACAATAATCTGTCCGGCATGGGAAGCCGGAACCGTCGCCCCGCCGATGCAGCAGGGGGTGTAAACTTGGGGTATGCGGTTTTCGGCGCAATAGACGCATTTGTCCATGGCATGAAAATCACTGGTCAAGGGCGAAATCGGTTCGCCGTAATGGACAAAATTGGGGCGCTCCCGGAAGGCGTCTTCGCCGCCGGCCATAATAATACCGATTTTGTGTTCAAAGGCACAGGCCGCCCGGGTAAAGGCCCAGTTCATAATGGGCGTGGTGGTGTTTAATATCATATCGGCAAATTCATACACCGCCTCCATGCCCACGGTTACGTCGCTGATGGAGCCCAAAGACTGCACATAGCCGATATTCGGCAAGGCGTCGCAGACCCGGGCCACCAGGCCGGCGTCTTTCCGGATATAGGGCCGCCGCTCCAGGGTATCGGTATCCCGGAAATTGGGAGGGGTGGGGCCGGGGCCGAAATAACTCCGCCCCCGCTCAATAAATACCTTTTTGCTCTCATCCCCGTCCCAGGCCGCCACCTCGGTGAAGGGCGGAGCGGTGGAAAGGGCTTCGGTTACCAGGTTCTGCGGGATATGGACACGAACCCCGTCCACTTTGGCGCCGTGCCGTTTCAACAGATCCCGCGCATATTCATGGTGGACATCCACGCCGGTGGTCAACAGGGTGCGCAGAACACCATGATATATGGCCTCCTTCTGGTCCTCCGACAACATGGAGAACTGCGGGGTCAGGTTTACTTTTAAATTGGTTTGTGTGCTACCCATTGTTTACTCCTTACGGTATTGGCAGCCGGTTTGCACCGGCCTTTTATTGTTAGATCACTTTATGCTGGGTCGGATGCACCGGGCGGCCTCAGCTGTGCCGCTTTTCCGCAGCGTCAATAATTTCCTTCAATTCCGCGTGCAGTTTTTCATCCAGCGGCTCCGGCGCATACTCTTTGATGATCTGCTCGGCTTTTTCGTTGATGCGATCATTAAAGGATTTTTCCCCTTCGTCCACCCAGGTGTCATAATCCGCCCGGTCCTGGAGCTGGGGCTTGAACCATTCGCTCCAGTGGTCGAAAGTATGGTCATGGGTGACAAATTCTCCGGCGGGCCCCACCTCGTTAATGGCCTCCAGGCCCAGGTGGGCTTCATCGGTGCAGACGCCTTTGCCGAACTGGCGCACCATGCCCATGATCTCTTCACACATGACCAGAGACTCCAGTGAGGCGTTCACGCCGCTGTCGATATAGCCTACGTCATGAATGAGGCTGGCCCCCGACAGATAGGCGTAAAACAGACTGGTGGTGGCTTCCGCCGCCGCCTGCTCGTCCACCACTTTGGAATCGGTGCAGCCGCCGGTGGAAAACATCAACAACCCCAACCATTTGGATATATCGGTGTTGGCTGCGGAAGCCAGGGAAAGCTCCGGCGCACCGTAAGAATAGGTGGTGGTCATCATATCCATAACGGTGGTTACTCCACCCATAATCAGCGGCATGCCCGGTTTTTTCAAATAGCACAACACCACCGCCATAAGGGTTTCCGCCAGGGACTGCACCAGCATACCGGCAATGGTGGCCGGGGCTGTGGCGCCCGAACTGGGGCAGGGCGTGTACATGGCCGGTATTCCTTTTTCCGCGGCAAACAGCAGCTTTTCCACCGCCGTGCGGTCGTTTTTCAGGGGAGAAATGGGCTCAATATAGGCCACAAACAGCGGGTTCAGGCGGAATTCTTCTTCGCCGCCCTGCACCAGGCAGGACATTTTCCACAGATCCTCCAGCCCTTCCCCGTCCACGCTGGTCAGCACATAGGGCTTGGTGCATCCCTCCAGCATGGCCATGAACTGATGGCGGTCATAGGTGAGGGGATTGGGAGCGTCGCTGACAATGCCGTGGGACATGAAAAAATCATAATTGGGCAGACAATCCACGAATTTGCCGGCGAGCTTCACATCTTCATAGGTGGTCCGCCGCCGCTCCCCGGTTTCCCGGTCATAGGTAAACGGCAGGTCGGAGCCGGTTCCGAACCCGGCGGAATTTTTGTACAGCCGCAGAGACCGTTTTCCGTTGCGCCCCTTCAGGGTAATTTTGCTGGGGTAAACCTTCAGCGCCCGTTCCACCAGGGAGGTGGGCACTTTCACATTATTGCCGCGTACCACGGCTTCGCTGTTTTTAAACAACGCCAGCGCCTCGTCCTGATAAAAATCCGAGCCGGTGGTCTCCAGCACGTCCAGCGCCGAATAATAGATCTGTTCTATCTGATCATCCGTAAGAACCCGGAATTGTGGGGTTATATTTACGGATTGATTCTGTTTCGGTGTCATGTGCACCGGTTGATACATTCTCATAAGTAACCTCTTTTTTTATATCGTCACGCCGATTCCCTAAAGTTTCGGCGAAATTTCCGCAATATCCAAAACTCCGATTTCTGCGGGGCCATCCCGGAATATCGGATTACCCCAGAACGGCCTTGGCTTTGTCCACCGAACTGGCGGCATTGGCGGCATAGGCGTCCGCCCCGATTTCTTCGGCAAATTCCGCCGTAACCGGTGCGCCGCCGACCATGATCTTGACTTTGTCCCGCAGCCCGGCTTCTTTTAAGGCATTAATGGTCTCCCCCATTTTGGGCATGGTGGTGGTAAGTAGGGCCGACATGCCCAGCAGATCCGGATCGTGTTCTTTGACCGCATCCACAAACACCTGCGGCGCCAGATCGATGCCGAGATTGACAACTTTGTAGCCGGCGCCTTCAAACATCATTCCCACCAGATTTTTTCCAATATCATGGAGGTCGCCCTCCACCGTACCGATAACCACGGTACCGGCGCCCTTGGTGTCGGATTCGGCCAGCAGCGGCCGAAGAATTTCCATTCCGGCGTGCATGGCCTTGGCCGAACGAAGTACCTCCGGAATAAACATTTCTCCGGACTTGAACCGCTGCCCGACCACATCCATTCCCGCCAGCAAACCCTTTTCCATGGTCTCCTGGGCATCGGCGCCACCGTCTACCGCTTCCTGCACCAGACCGGACACCTCGTCAATTTTTCCTGCAATCAGGGATTCCGCAATCTTTCCTAAATCAGCCATGATTTACTCCTTTTTTTCTTGGTTGGTTATATCGTAACACTCTGAAATTGATTTTTTGATTTTACCAGACTTGTAAACACCTATTTTCGCACCTAAAATTCCACCTGGTTAACGGAAATAATTAAATCCTGCTGACGCAATTTTTCCACCACCGGATCCGGCACCGGGTTTTCCGTTCGGACCAGAATCAGGTTTCGCTCGCTGATTTCCTCTTCCTGGCCGATCATCAAACGAAGAATATTGATCCCCTCTTCCCCGAGAACCGCCCCGATATTGCCGATATCACCGGGTTTGTTGGCGGAAAGCACCAGCAGAATATTGTCGTAGGGGCTCAAATCCATGCGGAAGTTATTAATCCGTACGATCCGGGGGTAAATTTTTCCCAGCAGCGTCCCGGCCACCGCCTGCTCTCCTTCCGTGGTCACCACCCGCACCGTCATCAGGTTCCGGTAATCAAAGGGTTCCGGGGTGGTGGTCTCCGAAACTTTAATACCCATATCCTGGGCAATGGCCGGGGCATTCACGGCATTGACCATGTCCTTGATCAGCGGATCCAGCAGACCGTTCAGCAGGGCCGTGGAAACCGGGTCCAGTTCCAGTCCGTGATAATCTCCATTGTATTCAATAATGACTTCCCTCAACTTGCCTTCGATAAGCTGGGCCTGAAGCCGCCCGATGCGTTCGGCCAGCTCCAGATAGGGTTTCAGTTTTTCCAGCCGTTCCCCGGTTACCGAAGGTGCGTTCACGGCATTGATCACTGTGCCGGACTTCAGGTAGGCAATAATCTGGTTGGCAATATCCACGGCCACATTGGTCTGGGCCTCTTTGGTGGAAGCTCCCAGATGGGGGGTGCAGATGACATTGTCAAAGGTCAGCAGAGGGCACTCCTGTCCCGGCGGTTCGGTTTCGAACACATCCAGGGCCACGCCGCCGATTTTTCCGGATTTCAGGGCCGCACACAAATCGCTTTCATTAATAATTCCGCCCCGGGCACAGTTAATCAACATAACCCCGTCTTTCATCTGGGCAAAGGCTTCTTTGTTCAGCATCCCTATGGTTTTTTTGATTTTGGGAACATGCACCGTTATATAATCGGCCTGCTGATACAATTCCGGCAGGGTAACGCTCTTGAATCCGGATTTCTCAATTTTCTCCGGATTCACATTGGGATCATACACCAGCACGTTCATTCGCAGGCCCCGGGCCCGGTCCGCCACAATGGAGCCGATTTTCCCGTAGCCCAGGAGCCCCAGCGTTTTTCCCATCAATTCCTGTCCCTGAAGCTTTTTTTTCTCCCAGCGGCCGGCCCGGAGGGAGGCGGTACCCTGGGGGATATTCCGGGACAGCGCCATCATCATAGCGATGGCATGCTCAGCGGTGGTCACGGTATTGCCGGTGGGGGTGTTCATCACCACCACCCCCTTCTGGGTGGCCGCGTTAATATCCACATTGTCCAGTCCAATCCCGGCCCGGCCCACAACTTTCAGTTTTTCGGCCGCTTCCAGCAGGTCCGCAGTAACCCGGGTCGCACTGCGGATCACCAGCGCATCATACTGATGAATTTCCTCCAGCAACTCTTCCGGCGACAGCTCTGTATTGACATCCACATCGATATCGGGGTCTTGTTCGAAAATTTCGATCCCGGCTTCCCCCAGTTTATCACTTATTAACACTTTCATTGGTTTTGCAATCAAGCCGATTGCCTCCTTTTTTCGTTTTTGCAGATTCCATTGGCTTCACGGCGGTTAAACCGATATAGCGAACGGCCCCCGTATGCTACCGGGGGCCGTTCTTACGCCGTGGGTGATCCCGGAAAAAACTATTTTTTAAAATGCATCAAGGCCCAGTTCAGATAACCTTTTTCCCCGCCGTCCACCCATCGTTTCAGGCCTTTCAGCATATTGTCAATGTATTCCTTGCTGATAATACCTTCCACTTCATCACAGCGTGCTTCCAGTTCCCGGCGGACCCGGTCATAGTGCATCGGCAGGTGTTTGGCCAGATCAATGACATTTATTTCTTCCAGATTATGTCGGTCGGCCAGTTCCCGATACAGCTTGACCGAACCCATGGAGTCCAGGTTGATTCTTTCCAGAATGGGGTCAATCACCCCTTCGGGGCAGTAGTCGGCCTGCATGGGATCGGTGAACACGAAATCTCCGCCGGGCCGCAGCACCCGGGCCACTTCCGCCAGGACCCCGGCTTTATTGCCGCTGTGGAGAATGGCATCCTCGGACCAGACCACATGAAAGGTTTCATCATCATAGGGCAGTTTTTCAAAACTGCCGTCAATCACTTCAATTAAATGGTCCAGATTGGCTTCCTTGTTCTTCTGCCGGTTGCGCTGATTTTCTTTTTCGCTCAGGTTCAGGCAGGAGACAAAGCAGCCGTATTTACCGGCCAGGTACCGGGCCGCCCCGCCATAGCCGGCCCCGATGTCCAGAACTTTTTTGGTCTCATCCAGATGCACCTGGGCGGCAATTTTTTTCACCGTACGACGGCTGGCATCAAAGATGGATTCTTCCGGATGTTTGTAAATGCCCAGATGAAAGTCTTCGCCGCCCCAGATATTATAGTAGAACTCATCGGCATCATCACTGTCGTAATACTCTTTGGCCTGTTTCACGACATCATTATATTCATCACTCATATCGCTGTCCTCTCCTGTTGTTTATTTTGGTTTTTTGTTTTTGGCTTACTGGACGAATTCTCTGTTTTTGCTGCTTAAAACCAGGCCGGTCAGTACTTTGGGATAGTAAAAGGTGGTTTTCCGCGGCATAATTTCCCCTTCTGCAGCCACCGCCCGCATCTGTTCGTTTTTGGTCGCGTTCAAAATAAAAACCATATCATACTCACCGGTCCGTGCCGCTTCCAGCGCTTCATCAAAGTCGCTGGTATAATCAATAATTTTTTCTTCATCCAGATCCGCCTGGCGAAACCCGAGAATTTTAATCAAAATCAACCGGGTTAAGACTGTCACATCCAGTTTTCTCAATACTTCGGGGACATCATGACCAAACACCTCCTGGCTTAAATTGGATTTCGGCGTCAGCAGGTACAGTTCAGACCGACCGTTGTTGAGCACAGCACCAATTGTATTCTGGGCCGAATTGGCGCGTAATTTCTCTAAAAAAGAACGTTTTGCGGACACCTGATCCTCTTTGCCGTATGGTATCGTCTCAATGTCAAAATAAAGGGCAACGGAATCAAGAAAACCGTCCAGAATGACTTTGTCCACTTTGGGTAAAAGGCGATGCGTGGGTAGAATGACCAGGCCGGGATCACTGGTGGCCGACATATACATCATGATATAATTGGCTGGATGGTCCGCCGAAAAATTCGGATCGTTCTGTGCCACCCAGTTTTTATAATTCAGGGCGGTTTCATACCGGTGATGTCCGTCGGCGATATACAGCCGCTTGTCCGCCATCGCCGCGGAAACCGCCGCAATTACCTTTTTATCGGTTATTTTCCAGAGTTTATGCCGTTCTCCATTATCATCAACCAGATTAATATCCGGAGTTTCGTTAGCCACCGCCGTTTTTAACGCAGACAGCACCACCGCTTCCGGATCGGTATACAGGGAAAAAATTTGACAAAAGTTGGCATTGGTGCGCTGCATCAGATTCAGCCGATCGGTTTTTACTTTGGAGGAAGTGCGTTCATGGGGCAGTACCACCCGGTTTTCAAACGGCTCCAGCCGGACATAGCCAATGACGCCATAACGAATATAAGCCGCCCCTTCAATGACAAATTCCACCGACGTAAAATAGATGGCCGGTTCCGGATCGGGTATCAGAATGTCGTCCGCCAGCCAGGCCGAAAAGCGATTTGCGGCCGCCTGGTAAAAAGTCTCGCTGTCCCCTTCATTTTCACCGGTTTCGCCCAGAATCAACCGGACAATGTTATGCGGGTGACGCTCACAGAGTTCGTTTTGCAAGTCCGCATCAATCACGTCATAGGGCGGGGCCACGACCGCTGAAAAATCACGGATTTTTTCCGGGTTATATAAAATTCCCTGAAACGGGATCACTTCCGCCATATAATGTTTTCCTTCCTTCGCTTCCCGTCGGCATCAAGCCCTCATTGTCGGGCTGAATTCCCAAACAGGCGTAAATATATCTCGCCGCTGGATACGGATCATTCCTTACTTTATTGCGGCGGATTTTTTTGTAAAACCGGTCTCGAATTAAAAAATTATAACGAACGAGAATGGTTGTTGCAAGAAAAAAAATATTTTTTTTGATTTTGTCTTATTTGAAAGATTATTTTATAGATATAACACGAGAAATACAAAAAGTCAACAAATTTTAGTAAAATTGATCGCTGCTCACCTCCTCCTTTGGGGTGTTGCGCCGGAATTGTTGCCGAATAATTAATTTTTTATTAAAAAAATCAATATTATGAGAAAAAAAGGAATCTTTTCCCACCTACTGGCTGTCCGGGGGTTCCGGACAATCCGGTTTCACGCCTTATTTACTAGAATTTTACTTTTTGCCCTTTTTTTTAAAATGTCCCCCTCCAGTGGGTTTGTATAAGTTATATTGATATTCATAAAAAAACCGTCTTTTGGCGCAAACACGGCAATAGTAAACAATTATATAACGATTAATGATTATCTTATATGAATTTTAAAAGAAGGTATTGGCACGGATCGGTCTGACCTGGGGATATTCCTTGGCCCACTTTATTCATCCAGGCCGAAAAGCTTTTTTACCATATCAATATAGCGGCGTTCGTCTTTTTTGTCCGCCACGCTTTTAAGAAAGGTGGTAGGGTCATGCATTACTTTGTTGACAATGGCGTCTGTCATACGGTAAATGGCCGCCCGGTCGCTTTCCGACAGATGGGGCAGTGATCCCATCGTTTTATCTGCTTCCGTGCGGGCAATATCGGCGATTTTTTCCCGCAGGGCCACCACCGTAGGCACCACGGCCAAGTGGTCATACCAGTTGCGGAAAGAGAGCCAGGCTTCTTCAATAATTCGTTCCGCCTTAACGGCTTCTAAACGGCGCTGGGCCAGATTTTCGTCCACCACCTCCCGCAAATCATCAATATCATACAAATAGGCGTTCTCCAGTTTGTGCACGGACGGATCGATATCCCGCGGCACGGCGATGTCAATAAAAAAGAGGGGGCTGTTTTTTCGCCGCCGCATTACCGGCTTTACCATAGCGCGGGTAACCACCAGATCGGCGGAGCCGGTAGAGCTGACGACGATATCCACTGTCTGCAGAATTTCGGAAATCTCCTCCATACTGACCGGTGTTCCCGAAAATTTTTTGGCCAGATCCACGGCCCGGCGGAAAGTCCGATTGGCGACAAACACACGGGTTACATGATGGCCTACCAGATGTTCCACCGCCAGTTCCGCCATTTCCCCGGCGCCGATCAGCAGCACCTGCTTTTCTTCCAGGGAACCGAAAATTTTCCGCCCCAGCTCAATGGCGGCATAGCTTACGGAAACCGCATTGTCACCAATGCCGGTTTCACTGCGGACCCGCTTGGCGACAAAAAACGTGCGGTGAATCAAGCGATTGAGTATGACGCCGGTGGTTTGCTGGTTTACCGCCTGGCGATAGGCGGCCTTGATCTGTCCGAAAATCTGGGGTTCGCCCATAATCATGGAATCCAGGCCGGAGGCGACCCGAAAAAGATGGCGCACCGCTTCCTCATCCTGATACAGATAATGTATATTTTCATACTGTTCTTCAGAAAGCTGTTTTTGCTCCTGCAAAAAAGCCTTGACCGACGCAACCGCTCCCGACACATCACCGCTGGTCAGCAAAATCTCCATCCGATTACAGGTAGAAAAAAGAATCACCTCCTGAATGACCGGCATAGCCATCAGGATAGACAGCGCCTTCGGCACTTCTTGCTCCGCAAACGAAAGTTTTTCCCGGACAGCCACCGGGGCGGTCTCATGGTTTGCACCCAGTAAAAGGATATGGCTCGGTTTGTCACTGTTCATAGGTCACTGTCATTTTTGCCAAGCCGGTTTCATAAAGAAATCAGATTCTGGTAAACCCTCCGTGATGTCCTTCCAGAAAAAAATTTACCCCCAGAAAGGTAAAAAGCAGGATGCCAAAGCCGATAATGGCCATTATCGCGGCCCGACGACCGCGCCAGCCTGCGGCGAGACGTTCATGCAGCAGCGCGGCATAAACCAGCCAGGTAATCCCCGACCAAACCTCTTTGGGGTCCCAGGACCAGAACCGGCCCCAGGCCAGACCGGCATAGACGATTCCCACTATTAATCCCAAAGTCAGGGCGGTAAAGCCCACGACCAGGCAGGTATATCCGGCGCCATCCAGAATTTTCAAAGGCGGCAGCCGACGGTAAAAAAAACCGCGTTTTTTGGTTTTTATGGCCCGTTCCTGGATTAAGTAAAACAGCCCGGCACCGGCAGCCAGTGCCAAAGAAGCTTCGCCGACAAACACGGCCAGAATATGCCCCAGAAACCAGATATTGCCGCCGATTTTTTGGACTTCCGCCGGATCGGAGTGATTGGTTTCCGGCAAGACGACAGCCACCAGCGTAGTCATCAGAACCAGCGGCGCAACATATATGCCGAAAAACCTCAGGTTCAGCCGGCGGTGCAAAACCAGAAATACGCCGGCCATAATTCCCCCCGCTACCCATAAAGTCTGAGAAAGCGTAAAAACCGGTAAATGCCCGCTTGCAATAACGTTGCCGGTCAACAATACCAGATGGAGCAGAAATCCGGCCAGCAGCAGAGCGTAGCCGGCCTTATAAAAGGTGCCCCCCTGCACGATCAGATACAAAAGATAGGCGGCCGTGCTCAGACCATACAGCAGGATTATCCCGGAGGCGGCTGCATTCATGAACGGTCTCCTATAGATCAATTCCCAGGCGGTTTAGTGCAAATGCCTCGCCCAGTGTTTCCTGCAACAGCCGGTTAATATCGGTTGTTTGTTTTTCCCGTATCATGTCCAGCAACCCTCCCCGGATGAGACGTTCAAATAAATTTTTATGGGCCTCCGGTTCGTGTTCCGCAGCCAGAAGTGCCCGGCGAATTTCACCCATTAGTAAAAGAAAAACCGCGTATTCTTCACCGAACTGACTTTCCAGTTTCCGGCGCAAATGCTTGGCATAGGCCGGGCTTTTTCCGGAAGTGGAAATGGCCACCTGCAAATCGCCCCGGCGCACTACCGCCGGTAAAATAAAGTTACAAGCTTCCGGCACATCGGCGATATTGCAAAGGAGGTGGCGGCTTTCCGCATCCTCGCTGATTTGTCTGCTGAGCGCCATATCACTGGTGGCGCCAATCACCAGGAACACCCCTTCCAGATCGATAGCGGTATAAGCTTTTTCCTTAATGGTGATCCGGCCCTTATTTGCCAGAAGACCTAATTCTTCCGTAAAAGACAGTGATACCACCGTGACCTTCGCCTGGCAGTCGACCAGGGTTTTGACCTTACGGGTTCCGACCTGTCCGCCGCCAACCACCAAGCAGTTCCTGCCCGCTATATCCAGGCAGACCGGATAGTATCTTTTTGCTGGTATACTTTTCTGCATAGAAGCATCATTTTTCATTTTTTACGAGACCATCATTATAGCTGTTTTCAATTTTTGCCGTTTCCGGTCATAATGTCAGTTGCAAAAGATCTTGCGCCAGGACGATTTCTCCCGAATATACGGCCTGACACTGGCTTTTTATATCCACCGTATCACAGGGAGGATAGAAATGGGTAAGCACCAACCGTGGTACACCTGCCTCCTCGGCCATTTTCCCGGCCAGAGACGGGGTCAGATGTCCCGTTACTTTAGAATCATCCGGAAAGGCGGACTCACAAACCAGTATATCCGAACCTCTGGCCAGAGCCACCAAATTATCGTCCACATCCGTATCTCCGGAATAAACTACGGAAACGCCATCGGCACTGATTTTATACGCCAGACTTTCCGGTTGATGGGAAACAGGCCGGGTGGTCATGGAAAAATCTGAAAAATCAGCGGTATCCGCTTGCTGACGGGAAAATTCCCGGATAATCAACGGTACCTCTTGAAAATCAACCCACTCGCCATAAAGATTTTTCAGATTCTCATAAAACTGCTGAAAACCGCTTCCCCCCGACAGCGTCAGTGCCGTCTTCCGCTTCGGCGGTGGCCAGGAGTATTTGTTGGCGAACAAAAAAGAGGCCAGTTCCCCGCTGTGATCCGGATGAAAATGGCTCAGAAAAATATGGGTAATATCAAAAATGGTGGTGCCGGCTTCGAGCAGTCGCCGCATGGTGCCGGGGCCGCAATCCAGGAGAATTTTGGCCGCCCCTGTCTCTGCCAGAAGCGCGCAGGAACTGCGTTGTAACGAGGGCACGCAGGTCCCGGAGCCGAGTATCGTCAAAATCATTGGAGCCTGTTTTCCCCGGTTGTTTGCGTTATGCAGAACGGGCCGTATCTTTTCGGGAAACAGCTTATCACAATCGGCCCCAAATGCAAATCATCCTTGCGATTTTCTTTGCAATAAGATATACTCATTTATTTTTGGAAATTGATTGGGAAATGTCGGACGTATTTTGGTTATGAAAAGACAATCGCCCGGAGTGAGATACCACCAGGGCCTGCTTCTTCTTTGCTGCTGTTTTGTTCTGCCCCTTGCCGGATGCGACCCCGGTCCCCAAACCCTCTCTTTTACCGGCGAAACCATGGGAACGGTTTATCGGATTACCCTCCGCACCAACCGGCGGACGGACACGGCGGTATTGCGGAAAAAAGTGACGGACCGGTTGGATGAAATTGATGCCAGTATGTCCACTTATCGAAAAACAAGTGAAATCAGCCGGTTCAACGCTATCCGGGATAAAGAGGCGCACTTGCGCGTTTCCGCGGATATGGCCCGAGTTGTTCGTCTGGGCCAGGAGTTGCACACAGTAACCGGTGGTGCCTGGGACGGAACCGTCTGGCCGCTGGTCAAAGCCTGGGGATTTCATCGCCCGGACCGGCAGACGGCCGCTCCGCAACCGGAAAAAATCGCCGCGGTTCTGGATTGTGTGGATTATTCGCTGATTACCATAACCGCTGATAACCGGTTGTCAAAAGCTGAACCCGATATTTATCTGGATCTCGCCTCCATTGCCAAAGGATACGGGGTGGACCAGATCTCGGCGCTTCTACGCGAAAATCAGATAAATCATTTTATTGTAGAAATCGGGGGCGAGGTCTATGCCGCAGGCACCAAAAAAAAAGGTGTACCGTGGGTTATCGGCATCAACACCCCCCGGCAGTCGGCCGCTTACAATGCGGTGCAACGGGTCATACGCCTTTCCGATAAGGCCGTGGCTACCAGCGGTGACTATCGGAACTACTTTGTGTTGGACGGCCGTATTTACAGCCACGTTCTTGATCCGCAAACCGGATACCCTGTGCAAACCGGCGTTGTCAGCGCCTCAGTGGTAACTGACTGCTGTGCTCTGGCCGACGGCCTGGCGACGGCCCTGATGGTCCTCGGACCTGCAAAAGGGGTAGCCTTAATCAATCGTTTGGAACACACGGAATGTCTGATAATGGAAAAAGCCGCCGACCAGACCCTGGTCGAACATATGTCAGAAAATTTTGAGACATTGCTTTATAATAAAAACGGGAGAAAGCCATGACCGGATACAGGTTTTGCCTGGTCGAGAAAACGCCTCCCCGGCCCGGGTGTTTTTTGTTCGCTCGGAAAACAATTCTCTTTTTTCCAGGTCGTTATAAGAGTATGTGATGACTATCTACCTGGAAAGTCTGGGCTGTGCCAAAAATCACGTCGACAGTGAAATCATGATGGGCCGATTGGCTGCGGCGGGGTTGTCTCTCTGTGATACCCCGGGGGAAGCCCAAATTCTTATTGTTAATACCTGTTCCTTTATTGAACCGGCAGTCAACGAAGCCCTTGATACCATTCTGACCCTGGCCCGGTTGAAAAAAACGGGTTCCTGCCGGCGGCTGATCGTCTGCGGCTGCCTTGCAGAACGGTATCGGGAAGATTTGGCCGAATCCCTGCCGGAGGTGGATTGTTTTCTGGGAACCGGCGCTTTCGATCGTATTGTAGAGGCGGTTTCCGGTCCGCATCTCCTTTCGGGATGTATCCTGCCAGCTCCGGAAATGACGCCTCTTGAAACGGATCTTCGTATCAGGGCCTCCGCTCCCTCCGTTTATCTGAAAATTTCCGAGGGATGCGACCGCAATTGTACCTACTGTATCATACCCCGGTTGCGTGGCCGGCAACGCAGCCGGTCTCCGGAACATATCCTGCAGGAGGCAAAACGCCTGATTGCCGAAGGTGCGCGGGAACTGGTGCTGGTTTCTCAGGAGACCTCGAGTTACGGGCATGACCTCACTCCGCCTCTATCGTTGTCCCGGCTGCTGGCGGATCTTTCCGACCTCTCGGATCAAATCTGGATCCGGCTTCTTTATCTGCATCCGGAAAGCCTGGCCCGGGACGCCATCCATCTGATCGGAGAACGGGAAAACATTTGCGCCTACTTTGACATCCCTATTCAGCATGCCAGTGATTCTCTTTTGAAAAAGATGGGACGCAGGTATACCGCAGCCGATCTTTACCGCTTGTTTGCAATGATTCGGGAAACCATTCCCGCAGCGACTCTTCGGACGACGGTGCTGGTGGGTTTTCCCGGAGAATCGGCCGAGGACTTTCAAAAGCTGATGAATTTTATCCGGAAAATTCAGTTTGACCATTTGGGTGTCTTTGTTTATTCTGATGCAGACGATCTTCCGTCCCATTGTCTTGGCGGACATGTGCCGGAGCAGACGTCGGAGCAACGCTATGAGGCGCTTATGTCCGCGCAGGCGGCGATTTCACTGGCCAAGAACACCTCCCGGACCGGCAACAGATACGATATCTTGGTTGAAGAACGGCTGGAGCCGGGTATCTTCGCGGGGCGAACCCGGTTTCAGGCTCCGGAGGTGGATGGTCTGACCTGCTTCAGCGGTCCGCCAACCACCATACCGGGAGCGTTTGTGCCGGTCCGGATTACCGCCGCCAGCGAGTATGATCTAACAGGAGAAGTAGCATGAGTCATAATCTGAAAGAGCGCATTCTGGCCGGGGTTGCCGAAGACCTGGCCGAAATCGAAGAAGAACTGAGAGCCAATATCACCCCCTATCTGGAAAGAGTCACGGAAATCGCCGGGCACCTGTTGTTTAACGGAGGCAAGCGAATGCGCCCCCTGTTCATGGTTCTTTCTGCAAAACTTTGCGATTACCGGGGGAATTACGACAAGACCTTTTCCGTAATTTTTGAATACGTCCATACTGCCAGCCTGCTGCACGACGATTTGGTCGATGCCGCTACCATGCGCCGCGGCAAGCCGGTTGCCAATGCGCTCTGGGGAAACACTTCGGCCGTCCTGGTGGGGGACTATCTGCTGGCCCGGGCCAGCAATATCGCGGTAAAAGCCGAAAAATTGGAAATTCTGGAAATTCTGGCGACGGTAACGGAATATATGGTGCAGGGAGAATTGCATCAATTGAGCCGAAAGGGCAAAACCGATTTGACCGAAGAGGAGTATTTGCAAATCATCAAAAACAAAACTGCCGCTTTGATACAGGGGGCCTGTCGCTCCGGCGCAATCATCGCCAATGCTTCCCCGGAAAAAAAGCGGGCGCTGGCCGACTATGGCCTGAATGTGGGGATGGCCTTCCAGATGGCGGACGATCTTCTGGATTATACTTCCGACACCAGCGAACTGGGAAAAACAATCGGTGCGGACTTGCGGGAAGGAAAGCTGACCCTTCCGCTTATTTACACCCTGTCCCAGGCATCACCCGCAGACGCAACCGCCATCAAAAAAATTGTGGCTGACGAAAATTTCACTTCCGGTGACTGGAAAACCTTGAACGGATTATTGGACAAATACGGTGGAATTGCCTATACGGAAGCTTGCGCGGCGGGGCATATCCGGAAAGCCAAAGAATCTCTGGCGGTTTTCCCCGAATCCGAAACCAAAGAACTGCTCTACCTGCTGGCGGATTATACCATATCCCGCGATACCTGATTATTGCAAACCCCGGAGGATGGTTGTCATGATGCGAGCAATACGGTTTGTCAATTTACTGTTGATTCTGCTGCTTTGGGTGCCTCCAGTTGCTTTTGCCGCTGCTGCCTATAAAAGCATTGATCCCCGCGGCGAGATCACCATAATCACCATCGGAAGTCAGAAAGCCGGGGAAGATATGGAGGAAACGGCCACCAAACAGGCGGCCATTGAGGAAGCGCAACACCTGGCGGTGGCCGCCGCCATGGCCAGAATTGTCCCCCCCGAAATTCTGACGGCCAATTTTTCGTTGCTGGGCAACCTGCCGTTCGACAGTCCGGAAAAATTTATCAACACCTATGAAGTACTGGCTGTTACGGAAACGCCCCGGGCCTGCCGGGTTCTTGTCCGGGTTTCGATTGCTGTTGCTTCTGTACAACAGGCCATAAAAACAGCCGGGATACTCCTTGATCGGGAAAATCCCCCGACCGTTCTGGCCCTGATTGGCCAGAAAGAAACCAATCAACCTTTCCTTTCCGAAGCGCAGACCGGTTTTGCAGAGACACCTCTGCTCGCCAGCCGAACCGTGCGGAAAGCCTTTTCCTCCAAAGGGATCAATGTTGTCGATCTCTTCCCATCGTCTCTTGAAGAGACGGAATTTGCCGGTGATGTGCCGAACACCATCGAGGAGCTTGACAACGCGACCGCTATTGAACTGGCCAAAGCGTTGAAGGCCGATTTTGTTGTTATTGGCTTATGCACCATAAATTCTTCTGCGGATAGGACGGACACAAACGAAGAAATGTTGATTTCAAATTTATCCGCGCGCCTCCTCAATGTCGAAACCGGAGAAATGCTGTTTCAGATAACGGAAAAAAACGGGCCGGTACAGGCCATTGAAACGGAAGCGGAAAATCTGTTCCAGACCGCTGCACAAACCATTGCCTGCAAGTTTTCACCCGCTATCGTAAGAGATTGGGATGAACGCACGGTGCCGTTACAGCCCATAACTATTATTTTAGGAGGAAAAAACTATATATCCCGGCTGGCAGAATTTCGAAAAATCTTGAACACGATCCCTGATGTGGAAAATGTCCGGACGGGGGAAATGACAATGGAACAAGCCGTGCTTACCGCAAAATTTGCGGGCAGCGCAGAAGAGTTGGCGGCAGAACTGTATTCCCGGCTACCGGTATCGTTTCCTGTAAAAATTATTGATATTACAGATAAAAATATACAAATTCAGATTGACCCCCAAACCAGTTCATGGTGAGATCATGATGCGCGGCAACCAACCCAGACGGTTTATCCTCTTTAGCCTGGTGCACCGTGTTGCCGAAGACGTAAAACTTCTGTTTGCTTTGCTGCGTGACCTGATCCGGGGAAATTATCGTCAGGTGCCGGTCCGGGTTCTGCTGGTGCTCGTTTTGGCGCTTCTGTATATTCTTTTTCCTTTCGATTTTTTACCGGATTATATTCCCGGTTACGGACAAATTGACGATGCTCTGGTTGCACTGCTGGGGCTGTACTTTCTGGAAAAAGACCTGCACATTTATAAACAGTGGAAACAAAATAAAGTTGCCGGCAGTTCCGGTAAACCCTAATCGTTTCCCTTTATTTCCAGACGGAAAGTCGTTTGATTGTTTTTTTGAACAGCAGCACGGAAAAACAGGGAGATACTATGTCTACCGACAGGGCCATCGAACGGGCGGCGGAGATTCTGGCGGAGGCCTCTAATGCCGTAGCCTCCTCCGGAGCCGGCGTTTCCGCCGAAAGCAATATCGCCACTTTTCGAGATCCGGGCGGGATCTGGGACCGGCTGAATCCCGCGGAAGTAGGGACTGCCGAGGGACTGCTCCATACCCTTACCCACAACGCGAAAGCACTGGTTCCCATGTTTATTGAGCTGTTGGATGCCTTTGCTGCAGCCGAGCCCAATCCCGGTCATATCGCTCTTTCCGATTTGGAAAAAATGGGCATTCTTCACACGGTCATTACCCAGAATATTGACAATCTTCATCAGGAAGCGGGGAACACGAAGGTTGTTGAGGTGCATGGTAACGGTTTTCGGCTGGTGTGCCTGGCTTGCCACCACCGATGTGATCGGAAACGGCGGGAACTGATCGGGGAGACCAAAGAAAAACTTTCGGCCTTAACCGATCACTCGCTGGAAAGGCTGATGACGGTCATGCCGCAATGTGAACGTTGCGGAGCGGTCATGCGGCCGGATGTGGTTATGTTCGGCGAGGCTGTGCAGGGGCTTCCCGAGGCTTTCAGCGCTGCCAGAAATTGTGACGTCCTGCTGGCCGTGGGTACTTCCGGTGTTGTTTATCCCGCAGCCTATCTTCCTTTTGAAGCCAAAAAGGAAGGGGCCAGGGTTATTGTCATCAATCCCAATGAAAACGCCTTTGCCGGTGTCTCCGACGTTTATATTCCGCTCCCCTCCGGTCAGGCCCTGCCCCGTATCGTGCAAATCATCAAAACGGCCAAGGGGCTGCATTAGCTGTAGCCCTCCGGAAATCAAAAACCTGCATGCGTGTTCGGGGATCAGTTTCGGGCGGCCGGGCGCGGTTTGCGTGTTCCCTTGGTCATGGCCTTGTAGACAATGGAGAACATAATATCCAGCAGATTATATACGGAAAAGCCCGTATCCGGTTGATAAAGCAGTTGAATTGTCTCCCGGTTGTTTTGGATGTCAAGTTTTAATTGGTTTGCCTTTTCCAGCAGTTTCAATGACGTGGGCTCCGCCTGGTTCCCTTTTTTCACCTTCTCTATGATTTCCACCATTTTCCCCGGCGATACCCGGCGCAACTGTTCCCGGTTTTTACTGCTTTGAAATACACTCTGGCGTTTAATAAGCGTATCGATTCCTTTTTCTGCCAACTGATTTTCCTTTTGAAGTTCTTCAATCAGCATTTCCCGGACCGGCTCCCCGAAAACCGCTCGCGTGGACCGAAGTTGATCCTCGTTCTTTCGCATGTTTTTCTGAAATTCTTCTTTGGCGCTGCGCCAGAATTCTTTATTGGCCTCGTGTATTATCCGTTCTACGGCTGAAGACCCCTTGATTTTTTGGATTTTTTTGGTCAGCATAACCAGAACTTTGGCAGTATGGCCAAAAAGATAAGAACCGATAATTGTACCATAAATCATGGCCAGCACGGCAAACCAGTCTTGCAGGTGCAATATTCGCGGCAAATCCCGGTAGACCGTAAGCAGAGATTTGTTGGTAAACATGTGGGAAGGAGTGGCATAAAAAGGAGTCCCTCCCAACAGCGGCTGCATAATTTTCCCGTTTTCCGGCCGAAAGACCACGGCCGTCTCCACATCAATCAAACCGATGGAATAAGACTCCGGTGTGGATAAAAAATTGGGATAACGGGAGGGATCTCCCGCCACCAGTAAATTATCCGGCTTAATATCCCGCATGGCCACGCCCTTTTGCCGTAACCAGGACAGCAGCTCCATGATGTTGGCAATAATGCCTTCGATCCGGGTTTTTTGCTTGGTAAAGGAGGTGTCCTGCAGAAACTGCCGCACCATAATCCGGTATTCTTCCACCACCTCTTCTTCCCGGGTAATAATTTCATGAATCAATTTGTTTAACTGGGAAACGAAACTGTCCGTCAAATCTTTTTTGTCGTTTTTTACTTTTTTCCCGGCAACATGCAAAAAAAACCAGTGCTGAATTTTGTATAACAACACGGAGGGGGAGGCCCCGGTTTGGATCATCAACTTGCGAACCCGCTCCTCATACTCTTCGTAAACACTTTTGAGGTCCATGCCGATCTGAGCATTTTCCAGGCCGTATCTTCCTTCAAATTTCTCAAAATCATCAATAATCGAAGGGTCATGCAAAATCTCGGACTGAATGTTTTCGCCCAGGGGATCAAACAGCGCAATTGCTTCTGCCAGAAAGACATATTCGGATAAATCCATGCAGAAGACAAAGCCGTCATCAATTTTCAGGTATTCCTGGTATTCCGGATTTTCCCGCAGCCATTCCAGGTAAGCATTTTCCTTGGCTTCTTCGGACAGATGATCCTTTACCTCAAGCTTATGGATTTTTTCCAGAATTACAGATACGCCGGGCACAATGCATTTCCGGGGCTCCAGTTTTTCTACGATGCGCCGCTCTTTCTCGATGCTCTCGATATACTTTTCAAAATCAGTTACCGGTATCGGAGGGATTTTGATTACCAGCTTATTGTCGTAAATCGCCAAAAAGCATTTGCTTTTGCTGCCGGTATCCTCCCCGATCGGGCCGACGGTAATCCGGCGTGATATCCAGGTGTCATGATGGCTGACCTGCAGGTCATAGGTTACCATTTTCGGGTTTGCGCTGTCTCTTTCAAGAGGCTTTAATTCGTAATACAATTCCCGGCGAAGGCCCATCTGCCCCTTATACAAATCAACGAAAAAATCCAGAACTTTTTCCGTGTCTGTTTTTTCTTCGTCCGTCTTTTTATAAACACCGTTTACCATCTGTTTTTACCAAAAGATGATTATTCCGTTTCAAGAAAAAGATTTTTCGCGCAGACAGATAAATTCTTTGTTTCCATTGTTTCCATAATAGCAAATTTCCGGGAAAAGTTCAAGATCTACTTGACGGCCGGCGAACCAGGCGCATCAGACCGAAAACAGCCTGCCGCATTGATCCTGCCGGGCAACGGCAATGCCTGCCCGGTGATCGTGAAGCGCTTCTCCCACCATGGACACGGCCTTTTCCGGAGTATTGTTCTCCTGGCTCAAATGCGCCAGAACAACCTGTTTCAGACCCGGATGGCAGACCGAGGCCAGCAGATTCCGGGAATCCGGATTGGAAAGGTGCCCGGTTCGTCCTTTTATCCGCTGTTTTACCGGCCAGGGATAACGCCCGCCGATAAGCATGGCCGGATCATGGTTGGCTTCCAGAATCAAAAGATCGCTTTCTCGAAGATGATCCCGGACTACGGCAGTGACGGTTCCCAGATCGGTGGCCAGGCCGATTTTTCTACCGTCCCGCATGAATGTAAATCCGGCGGGATCGGCCGCGTCGTGGGAAATTGAAAAGGGGTGAATTTGCAGATGATTCAAAAAGAAGGTCACGCCGCTTTCAAAATACCGCAGATCATTCAGTTTCCCCAACTGCGTATAAGCGGCGCGCAAAGTGTTTTTGCTGATGTAAACAGGCAGTTTATACCGGCGGGCCAACACCCCCGCACTTTGAATGTGATCGGTATGCTCGTGAGAAATCAAAATGGCGTCCAGCCTTTCCGGGGATAGACCGCAGGCCAGCAGCCGCCGCTCAATTTCAACTCCGGAAAGCCCCGCATCAACCAGCAGGGAGCACTCCCCATCGGAAACAAAAATGGAATTCCCCTTGCTGCCACTGGCCAGGACACAGGCGGACAACCTGTTTTGATGGGACTGGGCATTGATCGCGTTTATGCTGTTTGTTATTCTATCTGTCTTCATCAGATGGGAACAGGAACCGCTGTGAACAATTATCGGGCCGGCATCCGGAACAGATCCCGGAGGTTTCAGCACAAGCATGATATTTTCGGGGCCGAGCTCGTTTTGCCAATAAAACTTTCTCCCAAGCCGGAAATTTCATGGCCTATTTTCCGGTGTGGCCAAACCCGCCACCTCCCCGGGTGCTTCCGGAAAGGGTTTCCACCGGCTGGAGCCGAACCCGGCAGACCGGGGATATAACCATCTGGGCAATCCGGTCTCCGCGGGAAATCGTATAATCCTGTTTGCCGAAGTTAATCAGGGCGATTCCTATTTCTCCGCGATAGTCGGCATCAATGGTTCCGGGAGAATTAACAATACCCACGCTGTGTTTGACCGCCAGACCGCTTCTGGGGCGGATCTGCGCCTCCATTTCCAAAGGCAGCTCCAGGGAAAACCCCGTCGGAACCATGGCGACCTCACCGCCCTTTAATACCAGGTCTTTTTCTACCGCCGCACATACATCCATCCCGGCGGATCCCGGCGTCATGTATTGCGGCAAGGGAATATCGCCGTCCACCTCCGGCCGGAGACGAACAATTTTTACCAGCGGATTTTCATTCATGCGCATATAATGACTGAAAAATCAGCAAGGGAGCGGCCAGACTGCGGGGGTTGCCGGCCGCGAACCCGCCTTGATATCAGCGGCAGATTTACCGATTCCGGGAGGTTCCCTTTTTGGAGCCCTGATGGCCCTGCCTTTTGTGATTGGCAGTGGACGATCGCCCCCCACCGCGATTATCACTGTTTTCCGGGGCCGGCAACAGGGCCTTGTGACTCAGCCGGATTTTCCCCTCCGGGCTGATCTCCAGAACCTTAACCTGTAGCTGGTCCCCCACATTGACGACATCGCTGACCTTTTTGACATGATGATGCGCCAGTTCGGAAATGTGACACAATCCTTCCGTGCCCCCTTTTATTTTTACAAAAGCCCCAAAATCCGTCACACTGACCACTTCTCCGTCGTAAATTTCGCCGGCTTCCGGCACCTTCCCGATTTCTTCCACTGCCGCGATCGCCGCCCGGGCGTCATCTTCCGATTCCGCCGCAATTTTTACGATACCATCATCATCCACCGATATGCGGGTATTGGTCGTGTTCTGCAAATCCCGGATAACCCGGCCCCCCGGACCAATAATTTCACGAATTTTATCTTTGCTGATTTCCACCTGATAGATGCGGGGAGCATGGGGAGAAAGGTCTTCCCGGTAGCGGTCCAACGCCAGCAGCATTTTATCCAGAATAAACCACCTTCCCGTCCGGGCCTGTCCCAGCGCGGTCTCCATAATATCCCGGGACAATTCTTTTATTTTAATATCCATCTGCAAAGCGGTAATTCCCTCCCGGGTGCCGGTTACCTTAAAATCCATATCCCCGAAATGATCCTCTTCGCCAAGAATGTCGGACAGTACAATCACCCGCTCCCCCTCTTTGACAAGGCCCATGGCAATGCCGGAAACCGGGGCTTTTATGGGCACCCCCCCATCCATCAGCGCCAGGGTCCCGGAACAAACCGTTCCCATGGAAGACGAGCCGTTTGACTCCAGTACTTCCGAAACCAGGCGGATCGTATAATCAAAGGTTTCTTTATCCGGAAGAATACTTGCCAGCGCCCGGTTGGCTAAAGCACCGTGCCCAATGTCCCGGCGACTCGGCCCCAGCATGCGTTTGGTTTCTCCTACAGAATAAGGCGGAAAATTATAGTGAAGCATAAACGGCCTTGTTTCATCTCCGCCCAGTGTCTCGACGCGTTGTTCGTCTTGCCCGGAACCCAGCGTCATAATCCCCATTACCTGCGTCTCTCCCCGGGTAAACAAGGCACTGCCGTGGGTTCTCGGCAATATACCCACTTCACAGGTAATCGGGCGCACTTCATCAAAGGCGCGGCCGTCAATCCGTTTGTTTTCTGTAAGAATCACATCCCGGCTGATCGCTTTGACCAGTTCGGAGAACCGGGCCTTAATCTCCTCCTGGCGTTCCGCATAGGGCTCGCCCAGCTTTGCCAGCAACGATGCTTTTACTGCCGATAAAGCTTCTTTGCGGGCTACCTTACCGGCGGCGGTACACAGGGCTTGACGGATATCGCCCGATACCTCGGCCGCAACCAGCTCCGCCAAATCCGAATCCTGTTCCGGCGGAACAACGACACGCTTGATTTTGCCGCAGGTCTCCCGCAGATTCTCCTGGATGGTTATCAACGGCTGCAGGGCCTCATGACCGAAAAAAATGGCTTCCAGCATATCCGCTTCACTGACGATATGGCCGCCGCCTTCCACCATAACGATACCGCTTTTGGAGCCGGCTACCACCACATTAATATCACAGTCTTCCAGTTCCGAATGAGTGGGATTGGCCACCAGTTTTCCGTTCAGTCGCCCCACCCGTACTGCCGCGATCGGACCTTCAAAGGGGATATCCGATACTTCCAGGGCGGCCGAAGCCCCCACCAGCGCCAGAACATCAGGGTCGTTTTCCCGGTCCATGGATAACACGGTGGCAATCACCTGGGTTTCAAAAAAATATCCCTCCGGAAACAGGGGACGAATCGGCCGGTCGATTAACCGGCAGGTCAGCGTCTCTTTTTCACTGGGGCGGCCCATCTCCCGCCGGAAATAATTGCCGGGAATTCTTCCCGCAGAGTAAATTTTTTCCTGATATTCCACCGAAAGCGGCAAAAAATTGGCATCCTTTTTCGGCTCATCTTCTGCCACTACATTGACCAGGATAATGGTTTCGCCGAATTGCACCACGGCGGATCCGGAGGCCTGTTTGGCCAGTTTGCCCGACTTGATGCTGTACGGTTTCCCGTTAATGCTGGTTTCAAAACAGTATTCGTTCATTTGTTCTCCTGAAAAGAAAAGCGGCCTACTGCGTCATTGTGCAAGAGTCGGCCGCTATCTGATTTTCCAAAGGTTGTGAGAGGCAACCATAAAATTATCGATCAAAATAAAACTACCGTCTTATCCCCAGAGATTTGATTATACGCCGGTAGCGATTCACATCCTTGTTTTTAACATAATTCAACAGCTTGCGTCGTTTTCCGACAAGCATCAGCAGTCCGCGGCGGGAATGATGATCTTTTTTATGGACCTTGACATGATCAGTTAAATAGGTAATACGATGGGTCAAAATGGCAATCTGGACCTCCGGTGACCCGGTATCGGAATCATGCTGTTTAAATTTTTCAATCAACTCTTTTTTCTGGTTTGCTGTAAACGTCATCTATAACGATCCTCCTTGATCTTTTTCCGCATCTAAAATTTTTATTACAATCCTTTCTCAGACAAAAGTCAATCGTAAAAATGGTTGATTATAAAAACTTTTTTCCTTTGTCAAGTGCTCTCGCCCCTTTTGCCGGACCTTACTTCCCCGGTCTCTTTTTTTTTGCTCCGATTATCCGGTGATCGCCGCTCCATAAGCTTGTCAGGCACCGCCTTCCTCCGGAAACACGCAGCAATATTGATATTTTTCCTGCTGCAATTTCATTACCGCCAGCAGACCACCGCTCTGTTTATTGACCACTTTGAACGGCTTTCCCCGGTGGGAAATGCCGCCGGGAAGAGGCAATTCCGCAGTCGACAGACAGCGCCCGGATCGAACCGCCGCCACCAGTTTCGGGTCGGCATAGCAAGCCGGCATATCGCGCAAAGCCTCACTCATGCGAATCACAAGCCCGTCTGTATTTCCTTCCGCCGCCCGCAGCTCCAGTTCCTCCAGCTTCAGCGCTTCACTGGCGTCAAATCCCGCGGCTCGCGTTCTGCGCAACGTTTGCAGATAGGCTCCGCATCCCAGCCGGCGACCGATATCGGCGGCCAGGGTTCGTATATACGTCCCGCCCGAACAGGTTACCTTGAAACGCACCAAAGGACAGCGGATTTCCATTACCTGCAGGGAAAAGATCTGAACGCGCCGGGCCGGTTTTGACACTGTGACCCCCTGCCGGGCATATTCATACAGTGGCCGGCCTTTGTGTTTAACGGCGGAAAAGGCCGGGGGTGCCTGTTGCAGTTCCCCCACAAAGGAGCGGCAGACCTGTTTTATCCGCTCCGGAGAAATCTCCGGTTGTTTGTCGCTGGCAGTTGCTATAATCTGCCCGGTTCCGTCCTGTGTGTCCGTTTCCACTCCCAGACAAAGCGCAGCCGCGTATGTTTTTTCGCCATGGAGAAAAAAATCGGCCAGTCGGGTCGCCCGGTTGATCAGACAAATCAATACGCCTGTGGCAAAGGGGTCAAGCGTGCCTGCATGACCGGTTTTCCGGGCTTTAAAACATTTTTTTACCCGGGCCACCACTTTGGCGGAAGTAATATCCGGTGGTTTATCAATAACAACAATGCCGTTCAATGATTGTTTTCTCGCGGCCCGGGAGGCCAGAATGTGGCCGATAACCCCAAAATGGTTTCTTTTACGCCCTGAACGGTATCGGTAATATTAAAACCAGCGGCACTATTGTGCCCGCCACCGCCAAACATCACTGCGATTTTGGAAACGTCAATGCTTCCATCGGAGCGGAGGCTGACATGAAAATTCAGATGATTTTCCGGTAAATCCGGAGGGCGGTACTCTTCCTCCAGGGCCATGGCGGCCACCTTGACGCCTTCTATGTGTTTTGCATAGTTGACGATTCGGCCGACATTTTCCGATTTCATGCCGCTTTTGCGAATCATTTCCTGGGTGCCCATCATAAAGGATATCTGTTTATCCGCTGAAAGGGTAAAAGACCCCAGCACCATCTTCATAAACTGTATACGCTCCAGGGAATAGGTAATGTAGACGTTTTTGGAAACCAGTTGCGGATCGACGCCTACCTCCACCATCTCGCCGCAGATTTTAAAGGATGCGGCGGTGGTGTGTTCAAAACTGAAAGAAGCCGTGTCCGTGATAATACCGGTGTAAATTCCATAGGCCGCCGCAGCGGTAACCGGGAGCCCCATCTGTTTTATCAGCCGGTAAATAATTTCCGTGGTAGCGCAGGCCTGAGAATCAACCAGTTGGATCCCGCCGAAGTTTTCATTGGTGCAGTGATGGTCGATATTGATGATGTTCGGGATACGCTCAATTTCGGCGGCCAGGCTGCCGATCCGGCCGATTTTGCTGCAATCCAGAATAACCGCCGTATCAAACCGCGCAAGCTCACCCACCGTATCAACCACCGTCTCACTTAACGGCAAAAACCGATAGGCCGGCGGTACCGGGTGCTTGTTATACATGGTTACGTTCTTGCCGGCCGACAGAAGGATCGACCCCAACCCCGTCAAAGCACCAACGGCATCCCCGTCCGGATGGATGTGCGATACCAGCAATAGGGTCTGGCTGTTGTTAAGGGCCTCCGCCGCTTTTTGATACATACGCTTATAGCTGTTCCAGAATCCGATCTATCCGGTCACCGTACTCAAAGGAATCGTCATAACAAAACCGGATCTCCGGCATATATTTTATTTTCATCCGCCGGGCCAATGAACGTCTGATAAATCCCGCCGCACTCTGAAATCCGGCAGCCGCTTTTTGTTTGCAGTTGTCATCACCATAAATAATGTAGTAAACATAGGCGACCCCCAGATCCTTTGAGACGCTTACCCCCGTTATCGTGGCCATCTCCAGGCGGGGATCCCGCAAACCTTTCTTCAACACCTCGGAAATGCCGCGTTGTACCTGTTTACCGATCTGCTCCGCCCGCGAAAAAGACTTCATGTAATCATAATTTCCATTTGCATATCAACAATTTCGGCCAGACAGAGGGACTCCGCCATGTTACCAATTTTATCCAGCTTGGAATTTACCAGGGCGGGGGTGTTGCCAACGACGGCAAATCCAATTTCCGCCCGCTGATGAACATCATTTGCACCAATCTCCGCTATGGACAGATTAAAATTGTTTCTGAGACGCGTGATGATGGATTTTACAACCCTGCGTTTGGCTTTCAAGGAATGGCATCCTTCAATACGAATGGTGATTATCCCCGTTCCCACAACCATTTTGTTTTATTCCAGCACCGGCTTTATTTCCTCGTAATAATAGCACTCGATAATATCGTTGGTTTTAATATCATTATAATTTTCAATCCCGATACCGCACTCGAAGCCGCTTTTTACTTCTTTGGCGTCGTCCTTATACCGCCGCAGGGAACCAATCACGCCGTTATAAATCACCACGCCGTCCCGGATCAACCGGGCCAACTGCCCCCGTTCGATTTTTCCCTCCGTCACCATGGATCCGGCAATGGTTCCTTTTTTGGGAATAACAAACAAATCCTTGACCTCCGCCCGTCCGAGCATTCTTTCCTCATAGGTGGAGGACATCATACCGGTCAGGGCTTCTTTCACATCTTCAATCAAGTCGTAAATCACCTCATAAAAACGGATTTCCACATTTTCCTCCTGGGCCAGGGACATCACCTTGGCCCCGGCCCGGACATTAAATCCCAAAATGATGGCTTCTGACGCGGAGGCCAGGGTAACGTCCGACTCAATGATGGTGCCCACACCGGAATGTACAACATTTACTCGTACTTCATTGGAGGAAAATTTATTCAGGGAATCAATAATCGCTTCACAGGATCCGTTTACATCCGCCTTGATGATGGTATTCAACGTGTTGACATCATCGGCTTGCATCTTTTCAAAAAAGTTTTCCAGGCTGACCCGGCTGGAACGGGCCAACTCCTTCTGCCGCTGCTTCTCCGTTCGTGTCTGGCTGACCAGTTTGGCATTCTTTTCATCACTGATGGCAATAAACTCATCTCCGGCGGAGGCGACCCCGGAAAGGCCCATGATGCTTACCGGCGTTGAAGGACCCGCTTGGTCGATAGATTCGCTCTTATCGTTAACCATCGCCCGGATTTTGCCGTAATGAATACCGCATACGATTGTTTCTCCGGTGGAAAGGGTTCCTTCCTGAACTAGGACGGTAGCCACCGGGCCCCGGCTGGGATCAAGCTTTGACTCGATTACCAGGCCATGGGCCGGTTTGTCCGGATTCGCCCGTAATTCCAGCATTTCCGATTGCAGTAAAATCATGTCCAGCAGATCATTAAGGCCTTTTTTCTGTTTGGCGGAGACATTGACGAAAATCGTATCTCCTCCCCAATCCTCGGGGACAAGATTGTTTTCGGCCACCTCCCGTTTGACGCGATCAATATCGGCATTATCCTTGTCGATTTTGTTCACCGCCACCACAATCGGCACGTCGGCCGCTTTGGCGTGATTAATGGCCTCTACGGTCTGCGGCATAACACCGTCATCCGCGGCCACTACCAGGACGACAATGTCTGTGGCCTGGGCTCCCCTGGCCCGCATGGCGGTAAACGCCTCGTGTCCGGGAGTATCCAGAAAAACCACATCTCCTGACTGGGTTTTAATCTTATAGGCACCGATATGCTGGGTAATACCGCCGGCTTCTCCCGTGGCTATACTGGATTTGCGTATAACATCGAGGAGTGAGGTCTTGCCATGATCAACATGCCCCATAATGGTCACTACCGGAGCTCGGGGTTGTAATTTTTCAGGATCGTCGATTGCTGTTACCTTCAAAATATCCTCTTCTAAAGCCGATGCCCGTTCCACTTCGAAACCGAATTCCGCCGCCACCAACAGGGCAGTATCAAAATCCACCGTCTGGTTCAAGCTGGTCATCACGCCCAATCCCATCAGCCTGGAGATTACCTCACTGGCCTTAACCCCCATGCGTTTGGCCAGTTCACTGATGGAAATGGCCTCATCAATTTTAATTTTTCGTTTGCTGGCTTTGGGGGTGGTGATCTGCGTTTTGGCCCCACTGGTCGTTTTGGATCTTCCCCGGCTCTTTTTGCCGGCACGTCCGCGCGGCCGATCATACAAAGCCCCGCCTTCAATAATTTCCCGTCGCCGGGAAACTTTTTTCTTGGCGCGGACTGTCTCTGCCTCCTCTTCCGCCTGTTTCTTCTTTTTTTTGCGGGTTTTACGGGCTTTCTTGTCTGTTTTGTCCTCGGAATCCGGTACGGTCTCCGCCGCAGGTGTTTTTCCGGAAGGTTCGACCGGTGTTTCCGGCTCCGCTTCTTCTTTTTCTTCTTTCGGCGCAGGTTGTGATTCCATCTCCGGCGGTGCTTCCGGAAATTTGATGATTTTGGCCGCTTCCTTCTGTTTTGAAGGCTTGGCCTTCCTGGGCTTTACGGTTTTGGCGGCCGGCTCTGCAGCCGATTCTTGAGGCGCCCTGGGAGAAGTCTCCTCTGCGGATTCATCTTCCGGTGTCGCTGCAGGCGTCTCCGGGGTTTCTTCCGGCTCCGGTGTCTTTGCGGGTTCCGCCGTTTTTTCCGGTTGTGGTGTCTTTTCTTCCGGCGGCGGTCCAGGCGTTTCCGGCGGCCTTTCCTCTTTTGCCGCCGTATCGACTTTAACAGCCTGTTTCCGTTTGCGAATCACATTTTTTTTCACTCGCTTCTGCTCGACTACGGCTGACTCTGCTTTTCCAGGACTGAAAATTTTCTGTTTCACATTTTCGGCTTCCGCTTCCTCCAGCGAGCTCATATGCGACTTGACATTCAGGCCCATTTCTTTCAGCTTGGCCAAAAGAGCCTTATTCGTCATATTAAGCGTTCTAGCAAGTTCATATATCCTGATTTTTGCCATCAAGCCTCCTTCATGCCGCCTGCCCGTTGTGTCCACCTTTTCAACCGTTCTTGCAACCTTCAATCCGCATTATCCAGGTGTTTTATTCCGGAATTTCCGTATTGTCTTCCCGGGATGCTTCCCCCTCTGAGGCGTCATCGGCCGCATTGGTTTTTTCCGTATCATCATCTTTGTGGATGTTATCGTCGATAGCTGCGGTGTTTGCCTCCACCACCTTGGCCGCATTTTTAATCAAAGAAATGGCAATTTCTTCGTCCACGCCTTCCAGTTCAATAAGATCGTCTGCTTCCGCCCGAGCCACCTCGGCTGCGGAAAAAAATCCCATTTCGCACAATTCGTTCGCCAGCGCCTGGTCCACATCCGGAATCATAAATAAGGAATCGTATCCTTTTTCCATTACACTGCTGTGCACCGATTGACTTTGAACATTGAGGTTCCAGCCGGTGAGCTTGGAGGCCAGCCGGACATTCTGCCCCCGCTTGCCAATGGCGATCGAATGCGATTCATCCAGGACCACAATCTCCATGGAACGGTTTTCCTCATCCAGAATCACTTTGGAAATTTCCGCCGGTGAGAGAGCATTACAAACAAACTTGGCCGGATTAATGTTCCAGGGGACAATGTCAATCTTTTCGCCCTTCAGTTCCTTGACCACATTTTGAATCCGATTGCCGCGGATTCCGACACAAGCACCCACCGGGTCGATATCCACATCGTTGGAAACGACGGCGATTTTCGTCCGCCCGCCGGCTTCCCGGGCGATCCCTTTAATGGTGATAATTCCTTCGCTGATTTCCGGAACTTCGGTTTTGAAAAGGTTTGCGACGAAATCCGGATGCGCCCGGGAAAGAACAATCTGCGGTCCCGCTGATTCCTGGTGAATTTTTATGATATTGGCCCGCAAGCGATCCCCCCGTCGATAGGTCTCGCCGGGAATTTGCTCCCGCCGCGTAAGGATGGCCTCGGTTTCACCGATGTTGACAATGACGTTCCCCCGTTCAATACGCTGCACAATTCCGTTGATGATTTCCCCTTCTTTGTCAATAAAGTGCTCATAAATGGTACTGCGTTCCGCATCCCGCATTTTTTGGATGATCACCTGTTTGGCGGACTGGGCGGCAATCCGCCCAAAAGAATCCGTATCCATCTTCACGCCCAGGCTGTCCCCGATCTCACACTCGGCATCAAGCTCCAGACCTTCTTCCAGGCTGATTTGCAGGTCCGGATCTTCAACGGTTTCAACCACTTCTTTAAACTGGAAAACTTCAATTTCTCCCGTTTCTTCATCATAAATGGTTTCTATATCAATCGAAGCGCCGTATTTTTTCCGGGCAGCCGATTTAAGCGCATCCTCAAGAGCCTTGACGAGAACTTCCCGAGAGATGCCTTTATCCCGGCTAATCTGGTCTACAACATGTTTTATGTCCTGTATAATCATCCGTTGGCTCCGTTGTTATTGGCAACAAGTTGCGCTTTCTTAATTCCTTGGAAGGGAAGGAAAACTTCCTTTTCCTCAACCTGCAAGCGGACCGATTCTTCCGAAAAACCCAGCAATTTTCCTTTAAAATTTTTTCTGCCCGCGATCGGCTCCTGCATCCTTACACGTACCGGATATCCTGTGAACCGTCGAAAGTCCTGCCGACGGGCCAGGGGTCGTTCCAGACCGGCGGAAGAAACTTCCAGGGTGTAGTCCCGTTCTTCTTCCAGATACACCGCCAGCAGATCATCAACTTGTCGGCTGATCCGGGCACAATCATCCAATTTTACTCCGCCGGGGCTGTCCAGGTAAAGACGCAGAACCTTGCCGCCGCTTTCGCTCCGGAACTCCACCTGAATCAACTCCAGCCCCTCGGCCTCACAGACCGGCGGCACCAGCTGCCAGATCTTCATCGTCACAGAATCCTCGGCAACACCGATGATATCGTCTGCGTCAACCACTGTTTTCTTTACCATCCGCGCCGTTTGCATGTAATAAACAAAAAAACGGGCAGTTGCCCGTTCCCTTATCAACTCCAATCTGTTTTTCGCTTACCGAACCAACACCGCAGGTAAGAGCAACTATACCATACCAGCCAGACTCCAGCAACAACTATAAAAACAAAAATTGGAGCGGGCAACGAGACTCGAACTCGCGACACCAAGCTTGGGAAGCTTGTACTCTACCAACTGAGCTATGCC